>NZ_QQPQ01000044.1 GCF_003346715.1 Oceanispirochaeta sp. M1 | reverse complement strand
AATTGACTCTATGATTTTCCATTGGTCGTCAGTTGGTAATGCAGTGTGTTCACATTCTGCAGAGCTGACTGTCGAGTGGTGGAAACCAAGCTTGTCAGGTGGTGGAAGTGCTGGCGGGCGGGTAACATGATAGATGGCTCTGTCATTTTCAGATCTTTCGAATAATCCTTGATTGATAATGAAATCGATATCGGAAATAGATATCTTCCGGGATTTCATTCTGGTTATTGCATGCTTACTGATTGTGTAAGCAGAGCCGATGTAAATTTGTTTCATAAAAAACTCCTTTACCAGGGCTTCTAAAGGGGAGCTATGGAGGGCTCTGGAAGTATCTGGTTTGTAAAAATAATGATTATTTGTGTTTTAGTTTCGAACTTCTTTATTTCTTGTCTTCATTGCTCCTTCGTGATCAGGGATTCCCCCTGTTGAAATTAAATGGGCCTGACGTATCCACCACCAGGCATTCAGTAAGTGTTTTTTATGAGAACCGGTTGTATAACCCTTTCTCAACCTATTCAGTTCCTTTGCTGCATCTAGGGCGGCTTTCTGGACTCTTTCAGAAGGATCGTTTTCAGCTATCTTAAAAAGTTGAGGTGCATAATAGTGATTTCTCCCTTTTGAATGGATTCCCAGATTATTGATGGCATGGACATAGGCATACCTCCAGACTGGGTCCGGCTCTGGGTAATTCGGTGCCCATCCATCCCAGGAATCTCCAATATAGTCTGGGACGTGGTTGATCATTCTATCAGGGTTTATTTTATCCAATGGCTTCAGCTTTTTAATGAGAAACTCTGTCAGATCTCTTCGAATTTTCAACCCATTATCCTTATGTGTTTTATCAAGGATGTTGTGTATTGATCGGGCTATATTTTTATAGTCACTGTTTCTTTTGTCATTGAATACGTCCAGATCTGAGTTTAAAGTAGGTTCTTCAATGAATCTGAAAGATGTCAGTAAATTGCATAGAACTTTTGATGGGTCATCTACTCTTACTAAGATATAAGCTGACGCACTACAGGCATCAATAAAAGCAGAATCGTCTGTTTTTTCTTCAAAACCACGTAGAATCTTTCTTAGTTGCGTCAATTGATTCAGGGCAGCTTTCTTCAATTGATTTATTTGATCAGGAGTTATAAATGATATCTCATCTAAGGGGATTAGAATCTTCTCTATCAGAACCAAATATTGAGAAATGGAATTATTCTGTTCTTCCATTCGACTGGTCAGAGTTGTAAAGATTGTCAGTCCTGTTTCATTTAGAGCGTTCCTTCGTCTCCTTATTCCCATTTTAGGATCATCCATCCATTTATAAATGAGGCTGCTGATTTTTTGATACCGGTCAGATCGTACTTTATAAGTCAAACTTTTAGGTAGAATCTGTTCCAGAATAAAATCATTGATTTTTGCTTCTGTTAATGTGAACAAGCGGGAGTCATCTATTGAATAGTACTCAAAATATCTATTTTCAATGAGTTGCTCCAGAATGAAATTCTTTGAAAAGAAATCAGGGTTGAGAGCAAGTAGGGGAATCCAGGCATTATCATTCTGGAAACTTTCGTGGTTATCTTTAACATATGCCAGATAAGGCTGATAGTGCTTATGTATTAAAACGATACTGAGAATAGATGTTAGTATACCGTACCCATTATTCAATTCATTTTTTAGGGTCAGGTATATGTTCTCTACTATGGGATCGAACACATCCATAAAAGCAGGATTTGTTAAGAGCTTTAGAGTAGGGCTTTTCATGTCTCCCAGGAAATGAATAAACAGTTTACTAATATCTGTTTGTATATTGTCCGGATTAATGATGATGATTTCTGTCGTAACCTCAATTATCCACTCATACCATGCAAGGTAATCACAATTATCAAATCCTTCAATTTCAATATTATGAAAATTAAAGAAATCCTGAATCTGCTGTTCATCTTTTGAGGTTAATACAGCTAGAATAAGTTGTGAAAATTTTATTCTCTTTTCAGTATTGTACCATCTCGTTTCCGGGTATTGAGTCATTGGACCTGAATACAAAGAATTGAAAAAGAATAGAAATAGTATATTCCTGCTCGGTTCATATTTTACTGATAAATGAATGAGCAATTGATCTAAAAAAAACTCATATAATACCGGTGGTTGATAATTGGGAGAATAATCAATTACCATATGTCTCAGATCTTTTTTCAGCTCTTCAATAAAAGTATTTTCTGAAATTGTGTTAATAAGAGAAGATATGATTTTATTGATGAAAGCTTCTGCATCATTGACTTCATTGAAGAGAGAGTCGATCTGTTTCCATAGAGAATAATCATTCTGAAATACAGCATAAATCAGCGCTTTCTGGAAACCCTCATTATCTGCAATGATTCTATTCAATAGAAAGATCATTAAAGTTTCATATGAATGATCAATAATGGATTCAAGACCATCAAAACTGTCGGATAGTTGTGGTGAAGGTAAAAAACACTCATCTAACTGACAAGCAAACCAATCCTCCTTCTCGTCAGTGAAAGTGACAAAATCAGAAATGTTTTTAAAGACTTCCATTGTTGTCATCCCATGATACAACTGATCAAGAATAATCCTTCTTTCCTCAGTCATGTATGGGAGAATGTACCTGACATAATTTTTATCAGTAGAAAAGAATTCTCCGGGAATCACTTTGATAATAGAATTTGGATCTGCCAGCAAGAGAATAAAGTTCCTTATATTAACCGGCAAGTCGAATATCCAATAATTTTCAAGAGATAAGTCATGCAAAGTATGAGGGTTATTTTCCAAAGAACAGATAATTGAGCTGGTAATAAAAGGTTTTATTGGAGATATATCGTGGATTATTTTTAACAATTTATATTTGTCTGAAAAATCCAGATCTGAAAGGAAATTATTAATACAACTATTTCTTTTTCCGGCAAATAATTCCTGGAAAAGAAATGCATTTGTAGGCTGTGATAGGAAACAATTGAATTGAGAGGATGAAAAAACATCATACCAATCGAGTTGATTCAGGTACTGATCCTGGAGATCTCTGCCACAAAGCTCTAACGTATATGAGCTAAGACAAAAATAGAGATCGAATACAGAGTCAGCCGTTTTCCCAGGATAATCTGAAAGGAAATTATTAAGAGACATAAGATTCTTAAGTCTCGCCTCAACCTCTGAATCACAATCAATATTACAAATTGATTCAGGTAATAACTCTTCCAATCTTCTTAGAAGCCCTTGATTGAATATCCCAAGCTCAGGATATCCCACCTCCAATGATATTTTAGAATCATCGGGCATTACAAAATCATTCATTATAAACTCCAAAAAATGGTTTGCAAAAACATTTTTGGACCTTTGACTAAGATAAGTCATCAGCGGATGCATAATACGTGTTTCAGAGTATTACACTGTGAAGTCATTAGGACTTCTAATTCCAATATTATTATATATCCTTGTTTTATAAAAAAACAAGGAAAATGATGGATTCAGCTGATTTTTTTAACATATTCAATACCTGCACTTAAACCTAATCATTAAAAGTCTAAACTAAAACCTATAAATATGAGGTCTAAAGATTCGATTGACAATAAAAACAATGCCTTCAAACAATTAGTTTTTTTGTTAGCTGTCGTTTAGTATTAACCGACATTTATTATATGAGCCTCTATATTATTGCAGTTGTAGTTTTTTCTGTCTGTGTTTCACCTCTTCTTTACTCACGACTTTCAAGCAGAGCACAAACCAAGTATGTTGAAGTAAACAAAACACTCAAAGAATTATGCAATCAGATCAACAACTTATCTACCCTGGGCATCTATATAAAAGAGTCCCATCGGATACAGTTACAAAGCAAAATCGATATTGAGTTAACCGAGCTCAATTCAATATCATGGAAGCTGTTTGTTCGACGTAATTATAAAGCGGAAAACATGATTATCCAAAACTATATGGAACATTCAAAAAACATAATCAAAGATCTGAACAACAGGTTCATCGAACAAGAATTAGATACCTACGAAACCTTCTTTGATCTGATTGAAAAGAACCCACTCACTGCATCTCAAAGAAAAGCCTGTATCATCGATCAAGATAATAATTTAATCCTTGCTGGTGCAGGAACAGGGAAGACCAGCACAATGATTGGTCGGTCAGGATATCTGATTGAATCTAAAAAAGCTAAAGCTGATGAAATACTGATGATTGCCTTTGCCAGAAAGGCTGCGACAGAGATGCAAGATAGAATCTCTGACAGATTACAAGGCTGTCTAAAGTCAGACCATCTGCCAATAGCGAGCACATTTCATGCTTTAGGACTGAAAATAATCAGTGAGGTTGAAGGAATTAAGCCTAGTCTTAGTAAACTCTCTGAAAATGGTCTTCTGATGCAGAAGTTCATCGATGACACAGTCATCAGGCTTTCAGAAGATAAGAAATTTGCCAAGAAATATGTTCGATTCATGTTATTTTACAGATACCCTTGCCGTCTCTTAGATGAGTTTAAGACTTTAGCCGAATACAATAAGTATGTCCAAGAGAACAAGCTACAAACTATGAATGGAGAATATGTCAAAAGTTATGAAGAGTTTCAAATTGCAAACTTTCTTTTCTCATCTTCTATCAGATATGAGTATGAGATAAATTATAAGCACAATACAGCCTCCAAGGATTTCGGCCAATACAAACCCGATTTCTACTTAACTGATTACGGTATCTATCTTGAACATTTTGCATTAGATGAGGAAGGGAATGCCCCCGAGTTTTTTAATAAAAATAAGGAACATACATATGAAGAAGGTGTTGAATGGAAGAGACAGCTTCATCAGATTTTTAATACAACCCTGATTGAGACCTATAGTTATATGCAGCGGAATGGGGTGCTATTAGACATCCTTAAAGAAATACTGGTGAGACATAACGTCAAGATTATCAAAAAGTCAGTTCCTCAATTATTAAAAGAGATAAATGAGAACCGAGAAGTATCAGAATTCTCTATATTAGCTAAGAACTTTATTTTGTTAATGAAGCAAACTGCTTATACATTTTCAGATCTATATCAAAAAGCTGCCAAATTTCCAGACTCCACGCGCTTAGACACTCTCCTGGATTTGATGGAACCAATATACAACACCTATGAGCATGAACTCAGAAGAACTGAGGATATAGATTTTTCAGATATGATCAGAAAGGCTACAGCATATGTCTCTGAAGGCAAATATAGAAATCAGTACAAGCATATTCTTGTAGATGAATTCCAGGATATCAGTCCAGCAAGAGCGGGTTTGGTAAAGAGCCTCATAGAGCAAGATCCATCCATATCACTCTTTGTCGTAGGGGATGACTGGCAGTCAATATACAGGTTTACTGGTAGTGATTTGAACATGATGGTCAACTTTAAAGATGAGTTTGGCTATACAGCAAAAACCGTATTGGATACAACCTTCCGATTTAATGATCAGATTGGCCTTTGTTCATCTACATTTATCCAGAAGAACCCGTATCAGCTTAGGAAAAATCTTAATACGGTCAATATATCAGAAAAGCCCGAAGTCTCGACAGTGAAGACACAGTCGAACCTGAAAGGGCTTCAATTAGCTGTATCCAAAATAAGTCAGAACAATATTAAGAAAACAAAAGTCTTGGTCTTAGCGAGATATCATTACTTATTTAATGAATTCAGAGAGTCTGGAATATTAAACCGACTTCATCAACAATTTAGCAATGTATCTATTGAACTGATGAGTATTCATGCTTCTAAAGGTAAGGAAGCAGACTACGTCATTCTTGTTGGTTTACTATCTGATGAGTTACCAGCAGAGAAACCTATTGATGATATTCTTGAACTGCTTCTACCAAACAAAGAGTCCTATCCATATGCAGAAGAGAGACGGCTTTTCTATGTTGCATTGACGAGAGCAAAAAGGCGAGTCTATCTGATATTTAATCCTCTTGATCCTTCACCATTTATGGAAGAGTTGGAATCAAAAGATTACAACATATGTGAAAACGAAATCATTACTGGAGAGTATCCCAATAACATTCCACTAATCAGATGTCCCGATTGTGAAAGAGGGATGTTGTCAATTAAAAAAGGAAAGCATGGTTCATTCGTCGGCTGTTCAAAGTACCCAATGTGTCGTCATACTCAGAGTGTCTGTCCATTTTGTGATGCTGGAATCTTAATAGATTCTGGTGAATATAGAAAATGCACAAATCCTGGCTGTAATGCAAATATTCCAATATGCCCAAAATGTAGTGGTAGCCTGCTTGTCCGTGAAGGAAAATACGGTCAGTTCTTCGGATGCTCAAATTACCGAGGTGACGATATTCTGGCATGCAATTATACAAGAAAGATTAAGTCGTATACCAAGTGAGTTTTTTTTAAATGATTTGCAAAATCCTGAGAGGTGACCGTATCTTTGTTTTACAAATTGATTATTGAATAGCATCTCTAAGGTTCTTACTTTTTCCTCCATGTTACACCATACGCCCACTTAAAATATGTTAAGTAGGTGTAACACAAAAGGTGTACACAAAACAGCCTGTTTTGGTTGTTATCAGTAGTTCATGGAAAGTAACGGTTGTTTAAAGAAAAATGAAAATAAATAGTATAAATGCTTTCATTTTAGTGGTTTATATGTAATAGTTATTCTCAGTAGTAAATGGTTGTAGAGTAAGGAATTAGAGCTCGTAAAGCGTAGGTCGTGGGTTCAATTCCCACTTTTGGCTATATAATATCGATCAAGGAGCCTTTCAGGCTCCTTTTTTGTTTGCCCAGCGAAGCAGGCAAACCCAGTTTCTTGAAAGAAAGAGACATCGCCCTGATCAGGGGGAAGATAATCCGAATTGCAAGGGCGTTGCTGGTAACGGCAGGGTCTGAAGGAAGCAATAGGAAGTGAACGGTACATAGCGAAAGCAAACCTGATTCGGCATCTATCTCAATTTGGGAAATCATGTACAGATGTACCTGACAATGCCGTTAAGAATGATGCATTTACCAAGGACAAATTATTCTCAACTCTCAATAGTATTATCGCAAGTGCAAACATCTTAATAATTGCAGGAATATTTGATTATCAAAGTATCCTGTAATCCCATAAACAATATATATTCACTGCTGATGAACCAATTTCTGTCTACTTGAGATAGGTTATAGGAAATTATATTTTAAGTGAAAAAACATATATTATTAATTCATGAAATATATGGGAAAACAAAGAATCTGTTAGAATTAAAAGCTCTTCTGGAAAAATCAGGCTTTTCAGTTTCTTTACCTTCTCTTTATACAGATAATTACAGCGGATTCGATGAAGCATATTCATATGAGAACTAAATAGACAGAAGCCTGACATGATTATCGGCAGTGGGTTTCTGGGTGAGTGTTAAGTATTTTCAATTGCATTATTTAAATCAAGCTCTCTTTAGATATAAATATATATGTCCAGCTAAAGCTATTGTGAATAAAATTACGGTTATATTTTGATTGGGAATATTTATGTTAATAAGAGAAATGAATATTATTTTACATACAAGAATGGTAAAGAGAAGAAGAATACTAAATCTTGTACTTTTGTTCTGGAAGATCATTACAATTATTAGATACAAAATATCAATAATACTCATTACCAGATAATCATAGCTATGATTGTATATACTTACGAATCTATATAGAGCATTTATTATCATTAGTAGTACAAATAAGACCTGTATAACAAACCATGTTTTATTTTTAAGACAAACCATTTTAATCCTTCTTACTTGTTTTTAGCTTATCACCATCACTTGGAATCTTAGTTCTGTTTGTACACCAGGGATCTCTGGAGATGATTTAGATAAAACTTCAACTGCTACTTTTGCAACCACCGAGCATTAAAGTAATACAAACCTAACTCCTTGTAGACGGAATGCTAGTTATCGGTATCTGATAAAACTATTCGGGCCACATACCACGAAGGCACTCATCAATATCCATATTGTACTCGAGAGAGGATAGCAACTGCTGACGCTCCTTATCAGAAAGTTTATATTTAGAACTAAATTCACTTAACTTTTCTATTGATATACTCTTCTTTAAGAATCTATGTATTAATATGGCATTATTCAGATAATGGATTCGTTGATCAGGAGATAAATCATCTTTCCCCAATATTACTTCATAGCTAAATAGTATAGGATTGAACAAAGACTCTGCTTCAGAGAATTTCCCTAACTTTATGTATAGAGTGGCTTTATAATAATTGTTTATAGGATTCTGGACCTGCAATGAATTTATCGCTTCGTCATATTCACCCAGTTTATAATAAAGTTGTGCTCTATTGTAGTAAATACTCGTTATTACTTTTGCTTCATTCTTAGTCAGCAAATTATCAATATACCGAATTCCGTTCATAATCTCATCAAAATCATTGCTTCGCGAAGCTTCCAGACCGAAAACACGAGAGTATTCAGAAAGGACATCCTCTTGCTGAGTCTCTGCCCATGTAGCAGACAATAAAGAGCAAAGTATTAAAATGATAATTATCTTATTTTTCATTATTGATTCATTCGTTTTACCGGATTATCAATATATTCATATGAACTGATGGCTTTATCTACAAATGCAATTGTGGCTCTTCTAAGTCGTAATTTCTTTATCAATGAAAAGCTCCTTGGAGTATTGCAAACATTCTCAGTAGACTTCTATCCGTTATCAGCAGTCAGTCTCTGATATTATTTTAGAATATTGAAAAGAATCCTTATATCGACCAAAAGGATGAACTTTCACCCTCTAACAGCCCTTCTCCTTCCTTATCTTGATCCCAAGCCAGAATATCCCGACGCTCTGCCTCACCTTATCCATCCCTGACTCCTTCAGCATTATGCTGAAGTTCCGGTTGCTCCTGGGCCTCTCATGGTTCTCCTCACACCAGGCTGTGTACTCCTTGTAAAGCACAGAGGACTGGATCATCTGCAGTTCATCCCTTTCACATTTTTCTGCCAGGAACATCTGAACATCACTCATCTCTGTCTTGTATTCGTCAGTGGCATCACTGATGGCCACGGCGCCGCCCAGTCCCTCTCTCTGCCAGCGGAGGCAGCCTTCGACCATCCAGGAGAGGATGCCGGGCATCTCCTTCTCCAGCTTCCCGGTGAGCTTCTTGTCCTGCTTCTCTTCGGAGAAGGTCTGGAGGAAGGGGATCAGCTTTATCCGCCGCCAGATGGCGTGATCCATCCCGCCGATCCGGGGCTTGTGATTGGTGGACATGACGATCTTGAATGTGGGAATAAACTGGAAATACTCCCCGTAGAGGAATCTTGCACTGATCATGTCGTTTCCCGTGAGTCTCTTTATCACAGACTCTGCCAGGCGTCCGTAGAGGATAAACATGGACTGACAGGACATGTCAACTGTGAGGGAGCAGCCCAGGAATCTCTGTATAAACTTGATCAGTTCCTTGTTGTTATCAAAGATATCCTTTAAAAACTGCTTCCAGTGGGGGCAGAGGGCTTCCTCATTGTAGGGGACAGGAGAGTACTTTGTGATCATCCTCTCCCTGTCATGGGGGGAGAGACGGCCTGATTTCAGGTCGATAACACCGTTGGCACAGTTAAAGAGAAACTGATCCTGGTCCAGGGCATCCGGAGCAATTCTTATCCGGGGATCAGAGCTGGTTGTGGCCTTACAATTGGATATACTCATTTTATAATTAGAACTCAGCTATTTCTCATTATTTTTGAATCTTCAAATATTCTCTTCTTTTTTTTCAAGTTAGCTCTGATTGACAGAGGGTCAGTTCCAAGATTCTACCAGCATTTTATGAAAGGAGTAGGGGAATATGGAAATCATCATAGTCACAATGTTGTATTTAGACCCTTGTCCAATATGTCAAAGAATAAAAGCTGTAACCTATTTTTTAGTATTTAATTTTAATACGAGATTACCAAAACCCACAGTTCTAATGTTTGATAATAAATATACAAATGTTCCATACCAATTGTATAAATAATGAAAAATCATAAGTAATAATGACTCTATTAGACCTTTTACTTTATTATAATTATGAAAAACATATATATAAAAAACTGAATTCTCCTTGACTCGATAAGTAATAACAATATATTAATATCGATATGTTAGAACAAAAGTCACAAATAAAAATCAGAGCAAAACTTTACATTGCTTCCTCAATAGGGTTTCTATTACCTCCACCGGTATGGATATTACTTAGAATCTCCTCTGGAATCATCACAAAAGATCAAGCAGTAAAGATGCTTACACTCCCGGCAACTCCTGTGATAAGCCTGATTACCATGCTTCTTACACTCTTTATGGTTAAGAGGATAACAGGATTTTTAATTAAAAACTATAATTCAGAAGAACCAGAGATACAAAGAAAGGCAAGTAACTATGCTGCAGGCATACTACCTCTGTTCATATTAATTGAGGGAATAAATATCATTGCCGGGCCTGTTTTTCTGACCCTTGCGGTTCTTGGAAATAATTCGGTACTTATTCTTACGGCTGTAATGCAGGGACTTGGTTTAATTGCATTGATTATCCTGCCTCTTTCTTTGTATATAAATATTCAGGTAGAACAATTAGCATCCTGGTATACTGTGACCCGCCAGAATTTGACTTTACCGATGGCCTTTAAGGGCTTTATTGTGACCCTTGTTCCATCAATCCTTGGAATGGTATTGATTCTTGGTTTCAATATTGAAGTAATGGATTTCATATCTTCAAATGAGTTAGTTTTTGAGGAATCAATAAGTATTATTATAAAGCGTAATATTTTTCCAATAGTTCTATTGCTCCTTGGAACAATAGTTACCGCACTGCAGTATAATAAATCAATAATAACACCTGTGGTCAATTTAACTCGTGGAATAGAGAAAGCAGGGAAGGGTGACTTTAGCTCATTTGTTGTAAGAGGATTACAAGACGAAGTCGGATTGGCAGTTGACTCTTTTAACTCTATGCAAAAAAAACTCTCTACAAGCCTTAAAGCAATGGAAAATCTTATAAAAGAGCTGAATCTCAATGGTTTGGATCTTCAATCGAATGTTGATGAAATTGCTGCTTCCACAGATGAGATGAGGGCTAGTGTTGAGAATGTTGATAATCAACTCTTAAATCAAAGTAAAACAATGGATGAAACTTCTGCAGCTGTAGAACAGATAACAGGGAATATAGACTCTCTATCAAAATCCATTCAGGATCAATCAGCAAATATAACACAATCTGTAGCTACAATCGAAGAGATGCTTGCAAGTATAGCCAGTGTAGATAAAACTAATAGTTCAGTAGTAGGCTACTTAACAGAATTAAAGATTATTTCAGAGACAGGGCGTACCAACATGAAAAATGTTGTAACCCGCACAGATCTTCTTCAAAATAATGCAAAGAAGCTTACCGATGCTAATAAGCTCATCGCGGATCTGGCCTCACAAACGAATCTCCTGGCAATGAATGCTGCAATAGAAGCAGCTCATGCAGGAGATGCCGGTAAAGGGTTCAATGTTGTAGCTTCAGAGATAAGGAAACTAGCCGTAACGGTTCAGGAACAATCTAAATCGATTGATCAAGCTCTTGTTCAGGAAATAGAAATGGTAAAAGGTACAGTTGTAGCTTCACAGGAGACAGAATCATCCTTTGGAGTCTTACAAACAAATATTGCCAGAGTTAATGATGTTGTTGAAGAAATAAGTCATGCGGTTTCAGAGCAGAATGCTGGTGGGCGGGAAATTTCAGAAGCTTTATCCAACGTGACAGAGATTACTGAGAATGTCAGGCACGGTTCTCAGGAAATGAATACTGGTACTGGCCAGGTTTTGAGTTCAATAAGCAATCTTACAATGATTACTACGACCATAAGACAGGCTATGTATGAGGTTTCAACAGGTATGAAAGAAATTAATCAGGCAATGGTATCAATTCAAGAACAATCTTCAAATACAACTGAAAAGATGCAAATTATTTCTGAAGATATTGGTCAGTATAAACTGAATACTGAAACGGAATAGGTGAGGTCAGTATGGTTGAAGAGGGCCATTTATTATAGATTCAAAATAATATAATAAATAAAAGGATATGATCTATGATTAATTGTAGTGATGATGATTAAATCATACTCCTGAATTCTCTCATTAAACGTTCCACAGAGAATTGTTTCTTTATTGGAGATATTGAAAATTTCAGTCTAAATGAAGCATTTTTAGATTTATGGAAACCAGATAATAATTTAAATTCACTACTAATGCGCTATTATAAATATTTTTGCATATCTGCTACAGGTAATGATTCTATTGAA
Source organism: Oceanispirochaeta sp. M1 (assembly GCF_003346715.1). Taxonomy (NCBI): domain Bacteria; kingdom Pseudomonadati; phylum Spirochaetota; class Spirochaetia; order Spirochaetales; family Spirochaetaceae; genus Oceanispirochaeta; species Oceanispirochaeta sp. M1. The sequence goes on along the minus strand of NZ_QQPQ01000044.1, from coordinate 25,221 downwards.
GAAATGGCAAATATAAGAATAAATTACCCTGATGCAATAATGGTGAGTGGTCTGGAAAACTCTATATAACAACTTCAAAAAATTGTGAAATTTAAGAATATAAAGCAATCGTATTTGTCAGAGTTAGAAAAAGAAACGTTTAGGACAGTCATAACGAATCTGAAACCTCTAAAGGCGACTATTAACGAAATAGATGAATTATTTAATTTTCAAAAGAGTATAGATGAGTTTGATTTATCTGATGACGCCCGTGATAGTTTTGGAAATGAAATAATAACTAATACAGGTAAAGTATATTATATCAGAGTAAATGTATAAGAAAATTGGGTTTATAGATGTCAACAAATGGGCAATGTATACTAAACTAAGAATAATAAATCCATGTATCAAAGATTTGAAATCGTCAATGGCCAGGATGTCGAATTAAGTCGAAGTTCTAAAGACCCTGCGGGCAGAGCAGAGAAAAAAAGATATTGCATGATCACTACCATTCCTCAGTTTTTCTTAACTTTCATATATGGCAGCTATATCATGGATTCTACGCTTCATTTCTGTGCGGATATGTAACGGCTCTAAACACTCACATTTATCCCCAAAACTGAAAATAATATTGTAGTAGTATTCGTTCTCGATGAAAGGAAAACTAACAATCCAATGCTCATCACCCTCTGGTGAAAAGTGTTCATATGTGCAGAAATCAAGCACCCTGTCCATGACAGATTTATGAATACGAATTTTGATTGTTGTTTGCATCGTTGCAAAAACTTCAGCAAAATCTAACTGCGGTTTTTGATAATCTCGTGGTGTAAAAAAATCATCTTGTATTTTTAGGTTTGATGTGCGGGATAGTTTAAATACGCGAAAATCATTTCTTTTATGGCAATAACCGTGCAAATACCAATGACTACTTTTCAATACAAGCTGATACGCCTCGGCTGTTCGTACGGTTCTATTTCCGTAGCGGTCTGCATATTCAAAGGTCAGTAGCTTGCTTTCCTGTAAAGCTGTTTTAATAATTTCTAAATAGGGTTGTATGTTCCTGTTACCCATCCACGGACTTAAATCTATATATATTTGATTTGTTTTTATTTCAATGTCTTTCGATTTGTCGGCGGGGATAAAACTCTTGACTTTAGCAAGGGCGCTTACCAGTTCATCACCTCGTATCATGTTGGAAAGACTGGAAAGCCCCATCAAGATAGCGGAAAGGTCGGCAGTCGAAAAAACCTTTCTATCAATCTTGTACTTCTCCATGATTTCAAAGCCGCCGCCCACTCCTGATGTTGAGCGAACAGGAATACCCGCCATGTTGATAGTGTCTATGTCGCGGTAGATTGTGCGGGGTGAAACTTCAAACATATCTGCTAACTCCTGTGCGCCTATACGCTTTTTATCAAGGAGTATCATTATAATGCTAACAAGCCTGTCAACTTTCATCTGATAGCCGCCTACTAAAAGTTTCTTATTATCAATATGGATTGTTGCCATACTGTTGTCAACAATTACCTCGTATAATAACAAAGTAAGCAAATCAATCAACCTATCAGGAGGAAACACTATGCAGAAAAAAGCCTTAGTAATAATCGATATTCAAAATGACATAACAAAGAATTACAAGGATGTTATTGGCAATATCAACAAAGCTATTGATTGGGCAGTCAATAATAAAATATATCTTGTTTATATAAGGCATGAAAATTTATCAGCCGGCACAAGGACTTTTAAGCCCAATACACATGGGTCTGAATTCGCTTCAGACTTAAAAATAGTATCAAAAAATGTTTTTACAAAATCCAAAGGAAACGCATTAAGCTGTGAAGAATTTACAGACTTTATTAGTAAAAATGAGATATGTGATTTCTACATAGCAGGTGCAGATGCTATTGCTTGTGTAAAATCGACCTGTTACAACTTACGCAAAGCAAATTATGGCGTCAATGTCCTATCAGATTGTGTTACCAGTTATGATAAAAGGAAAATTGACGAAATGCTGCGTTATTATGAAAGTAAAGGCAGTAAAATCATTGGCTTAAATGACTTGTTGCTTAATCACATCTTTGAATCACAATAACATTATAAATACTGCGAATTAGAAACACAATGAAAATGGAGGAATATTATGTTTAATATCTATGTTTACGTTCTTGATACTTTAGCCGACTGGGAACTGGGGTATGTTATTTCGGAGCTGAATTCCGGTCGATTTTTCAAAAAGGGCGAGCAACTTGTATCGCTCAAAACGATTAGTTATTCTGGGGAGCCAATCAATACAATGGGTGGGATGACAATAGAGCCCAATTGCTTAATTGATGATATTGCTGTGAGTGAAACAAGCATGTTGCTATTACCGGGCGCAGATACATGGAACGACCCAAAGCATGGCGCTATCATCGAAAAAGCAAGCGAATTTCTCTCTTTAGGCGCTATGGTGTGTGCAATCTGTGGGGCTACCGCTGCACTCGCCAACGTTGGGCTATTGGATAAGCGTCCGCATACCAGTAATGGACCGGGATTTCTTGAAATGGTTTCTCCTGGATATAAAGGGCAAAGTTTCTATATAGACAAGCCATCTGTAGCGGATAACAATCTTATTACTGCAAGTTCCACCGGAGCTTTGTTGTGGGCGAAACAAATTATTGAGCATTTAGGTGTTTTTCAATCAAACACACTGGAATCCTGGTATGAATATTTTAGTACCGGTGAGCCTAAACATTTCTTTGCCCTCATGCAAACTTTGCCGTCTAGCAATGAAAACTGATCCACCTTTGTCATAAACAGAACGGGGACATAGACCATATGGGATGACTAACAAACAATCTTTAAATTTACCCGCCGTGCAAAGCGGATAAAGAAAAAACCGTTGCCCAGTGGCCTGTTAAGTCACATAACTTCTCCGGCCCCGATTTATATCGTTTCCAGATTTGTTTGCATGGAAATGAAGTCGGAAATATCACGTCAAATGAATCGAAATTAAAAGATGGATACAGATTCAGTATCGGATCTGTATCAAACACATATTGATGGTCATCCTTCTTTGGTGCCATAGAATCAATTCGGTACCTAATACCGCCTGATACAAAAAAAAGATAGTCCCTAAAGGCAATTAGTTACCTGGACAGGTAGGATTGGGACAGATCACGGAATATTTCCTGCGTCACTATTTTAGAAAAAAGGATCAACGTACATATCCAATCAAAAAAGGATTTCATAGTTAGATTATTCTTCTATACATATATGAAACTATATAAGGCAATCTAATTGCTGCATTTAATGATGGTATCATGATATTTTCCTACATATGATTCAGTTATACTGAAGGCTCATGTACGTTATCCTGATAAAACCGTTTCTGATCTGTTATTCTTTGAAAAAGAAATCTATTTGTCCAGGATCTCCCGGATTTTCATCAATAATATACTCGGAGATAGAGGTTTGGAAAGGAAATCGGTCTCCGCATCGGAAAACCCTTTTCCCAGAACGATGTCGGCGGTGTAACCGCTGACGAACAGTACCTTTGCGTCCGGCTTTATCGCCTTTATCTCATTGTACGCTTCCATCCCGTTTTTCCGGGGCATGACGACATCCAGTATAATCATGGCGATCTTGTCCCGGAGTGCGCCATAGCGTTCGACGGCATCCACCCCGTCCACACATTCCACCACAGAGTATCCTCGTCCGCTGAGCACAAGGCTGACAAGTTTACGCGAATAGATGTCGTCCTCTGCAAGCAAAATCGTTTCATTGCCGCCTTTCAAATCCGTGATGGGAAGGGCCGTGTTGTCCTCTTCCGAATCCTGCACCATGGGAAGATTCACCCGAATTGTAGTCCCTATGCCCGGCTCGCTATACACGGAAATGTAGCCATTGTGCTGTTTCACGATCCCATATACCGTAGATAACCCCAATCCAGTTCCTTTTCCTATATCTTTAGTGGTGTAGAAAGGTTCGAAAATTCTAGCCTGGGTCTCTTTGTCCATCCCGATTCCGGTATCGGAAACTGATAAAGAGGCGTAAATTCCCGGTTCCCCAAAACCATGGGTCCGGACAAAATCATCATCAAATTCAGATATTGCCGTCTCAATGGTCAGTCTGCCCCCATTCGGCATGGAATCGCGCGCATTTACGGCCAGATTCAGTAATATCTGGTCCATCTGTACGATATCGGCCTTAATGATCAGGTCTCTGTCGGCTGACACCGTTACCAGTTCGATGTCTTCCGTAATAAGCCAGCGCAGCATCTTTTCCATTCCGGTGACCATGGCGTTGACATTCAGCAGCTTCAGTTCCATAACCTGCTTTCTGCTGAAAGCCAGAAGATTCTTTGTCAGACCTGCCGCTCTTTCAGATGCCGCCAGAATCTCCTGCGCATAAGCCTGCTCCGGGCTGTCCCGATCGAGTTCCTCCTCCAGAAGATTACCGTATCCGATGAGAGCCGTAAGGATATTATTGAAATCGTGTGCCACTCCGCCCGCCAGTTGGCCGATAGCCTCCATTTTCTGTGCCTGACGCAATTGAGATTCAAGAAGCAGTTTTTCCTTTTCCGACTGTTTGCGATGGGTTATATCTTCGAATATCCAAATAAAACCTTCCTGAGTATGGGTGGAATCAACCGCTCTACCTACAACTCTTCCATCAAACTCGCTGCCATCTCTGCGATGTATGTTTATTTCAAATTCGTACCGGGAGCCTTTCGAGAGAGCTGTATACACCTCGCGCCCTCTCGATTCGAATTCTTCGTCCGAGTTGTAGATGATACGAGTGGAAGCTCCCTTTACTTGATCCGGTGGAAGGCCGAGCATCTCGGACAATCTCGGATTCACCCATTCGAAAATACGATCACGCACAAATGCAATACCCACCGCGCTGTTGTCCAGAATCAGGGATTGAATCCTGTTGATTCGCTGCAGTTCGTCCTCAGCATTCTTTGTTTCACGGAAAGCTTTGGCAAGGCGGGATTTCATAGCGCTGAATGACTCAAGCAGCTCGGAGGTCTCACGAAAACGGGAACTGCCAATATCCTCAAGCTCTGGTCCTACGGTACCGAGCTGGAACTTGTGAGCGGCGGCCGCACTCTGAATAATGGGGCGGGTGACTTCTCTCATCATGAAAAAACCGGATGCCAATCCAAACAGAATAACCAGTATGATCATGGCAAAGGACGTTGTCAGTTGCTGTTGAATGGTTTCCACATAGGTACTCTGGGGAAGGGCGATTACCATTTTCCATTGATGTCCGGCAGGTTCTTCCATTTCCCTCTGCAGGCCGACATAGGGTCGTCCCTGTATTTCAAACTCAAATGTTTTCTCGCGGGATTCCGGTTGTGCGGCCAGGTACTCTGCAGTCTCCCGGATAATCTCATTCCTGCTGTCTATGGCTAAATGCCATTCGCCGGAAGGGGGTTGTGTATTTATGGGAATAACGACGGGGGTTTCATCAGAATGAGCGACAATCTGACCCCGGGCATCGGTGATATAAAAAGCGCCGCCAGCCTTCTTCTGCTGATCCAGAAGAAACGTACTGATCCCTTCAAGTTTGACATCAATAATCGAGACGCCCTCCAGTTGCCCGCTGCTGTTGAACACGGGTAGGGAAGAGGAAATGGTCGCCTCCATGCGTTCGTCGTAATTGACATAGATCTCCGTCCATAGGGCCCGGCCCAGGTCTTTCGCAGGGACATACCAGGGTCTGACCCTGGGATCGTAGTCTTCATATTCAGCGAGGATTGCGGAATATGTAGACTCTCCTTCATAAATACGCAACGTCCCGTCTGTTCTTGAGTCCTGAAGCATCAGGTTCAATATCCGGTTTTTGTGATCCAGGCGAATACCGGTGTAGTTTCCCTGTTCATTACCGAAGGCCACAACGCTGATTTGAGGGAAGTCATTCAGGATGATGTTGCAGATCCTGATGGTATATTCCTCTACCTGTTCAATTTTTTCCGATCCGAACAGCTTTTGCTGGGCGATTGTCTCTGTGTACAACTGATTAAAAGTAAGCGGGTCGTGAAGCATGGCGTGGAATTTCTGCTGGGAGCTGTCCATAAGGGCGCTGACGATCCGCTCCCCCTGCTCTTTAGAAAACCATCTGTAATTATTATGCAGAATGAGACCCATGACGAGTAAAGTCAGCAGGAATACAACAATGAAAGGCGCCATGACTGCGGTTTTGACGGATAATGTTCTTTTCATGCCCTCACCATACGTCCCGTGGTTTCACTTGTACGGACACCCGGCTCATACGGATTTTCTGAGCGGTCGGTATAACGCACTTCGTTCTTCTGCATCAATTTCAAACATAGTAGAAGCCATGGTATATGTCAAATCGGAACTGAAGCGGTACGGAGACGCCAGTGTCCGGAAATCAAAAAGGCACATCATTATCTATTAATTAATGACGTGAGAAATAATGTTAATAAACAAGTTAGCAATAAAGGACTGTTGCGATGAGTTAAGTAATGATGAAAGACCTTTTAGTGAAAGCTGATTCAGAGGGATACGCTGTGGGAGCATTTTAGTTCTGGTCGCTGGATTCCGTCAGAGCAATTCTTGAAGCGGCTGAAGAATTAAACAAACCTGTCATATTGTAGGCTGGACCAACAGATCTGAATTATATGGGATGGAAAAATGTTGAAAGGGCCGTTAGCTGTATGAGCCGATAACATGGAAAATATTTTTCTAAGAACATAGAGAACAATATATCAGCAAAATTCCCTATGACAGGATCATTACCATAGCTTCTCATTTTTCAATGAGCATCAATTACCGTTGTGTAAGCAGAGCTGAAATGGAAAAAGCAATGGCAAACCGCGTACAGGCAGGTGAGTGGGAACGGGATGTTTATGCCAATTCAAAACTGATTCGAAACATTACCGCAAAAGATATATTTGGAATATGAATTAATCTGGCAACAGATCAACTGCTTTCCAAAGCTATACAACCAGGCAGTGAGTATCCATTTAAAAAATGCTGATTGAGTTGGTATCTGATGACTAATCATGAAATACGGTGATCATAAAATCATCATAACCGAAAAGGGTGGTGCCCGGTATATCAGGCGAGGCAGAGCTGCCAAATACATAGACTCTCCCATTTTCCGTTATATTCAACTCATTCACAATATCGGTATTTCTTCCCCCGATCATAATTTTACCATCTTCATCAAACGTTTCGTCAAATGTTCCATCCGGATTGAGACGAAGAATTAAAATATCCAGGTCTCCTTTGTTAACTGTACCGCTGATATCAGTGGACGCGCTGGAGCCGCACACATAGATTTTTCCTGATTCACTGACAGCAATTGAATCAATCATTTCATCCCCGCTCCTACCGTAAACAAAGATACCGTTTTGGCCGAAACTGGGATACGGGCTGCCTGATGCGTCGAGTTTAACCACCAGAAAATCTCCTTCACCGGAATTGCTGTTTCCCGGTATATTTGTACTAACCGTTTTTCCTGCGGCATAAATGCTGCCGCTGCTGTCAATCGTCAGGACAAAAAATGAATCTGTTCCGTTTCCATCAAGTTCATATTTCCCTGAAACTCCGAATACATCGTCTACTATACCAGCCGAATCAATGATACCCACAGATGCGATGTCGTGACTATTATCTGATCCACTGCCCCTACCACACCAGATGATATCTCCATTCGAGGAAACTGTAATCGAATGCACAGTATTCGCTATTTTTCCGTCATTTTTGAAATAGATTCCGTTCGTATCAAAACCCGTATCCAGATTTCCTCATGGATTGTACCTCGCAATTAAGCCATCCCATTGATAATTTATGCCAATATCAGAAGGATCTGTATCGTAATTATCCAATCGGCTTGCATGCATAGATCCGGAAATGTAAAAATTCCCACTGTTGTCAAGGTACCCGCCGCCATTGTAATCAGTATGAGGATCTGTCAAATCATTAGAACCAATAAAACACATCCCGCCATTATAGAAATCGGTATCAAAGCTCCCGTCACCGTTAAGCCGTATTGAGGTTATATCAATACTGTCCGAATGACCTGCAGGGTATGCGGAACTCATTTCAGTGTAAGCCAGAAGATATATTTTTCCTTCTTCTGTCTTACCGATAAACGAAGGTCTGTCGATGGTAGTACCGCCGATGACCACTGTCCCGTCATGGCCGAAGGGCCGGTGAACAGAATCTTTCCATCATTATCCACACTGCCGTATGCGTTTGTATCCTTTTTTCTCCAGAGAGATTTTGTTCATAAATAAAATAATAATTCCTAAATTGGACGCTTTTATGTCAATCTCAGCAGTCTATTTTAACAACTTCTGCGCAGTCCCCCGATCCCCTTATCTCCCTGCGGCTCAACGCCTCCAGTCGGAAAGGGTTTCGGGTCCCGCTATTTTTTTTGCAGAATTCAGGGGCGAACAACACGAAAACCGACATCGATGATCTGTCTATTCGGTTCGTAGCCGCAACGATAGGCCACGGCGCAGTTGGGAGCATTGTTGTGCCAGCCACCGCCGCGAATGACGCGGCTCGTGCCCGAAGTCGCTCCCTTGTAATCAGTTTCATCTCCCGTAGGATATGTACCAAACCAGTCCCAGCACCATTCAAAGACATTCCCGCTCATGTCGTCTAGGCCAAGTTCGTTAGAAACCCTGGCACCTGCAGGATGTGATTTATCGCCACTGTTACTGTTATACCAGGCATAATCCCCAATGGCATTGCTGCCATCACTACCGGCAAAAGCTTTGGCATGACCGCCGGTGTTTACTCCATCCACAATGTCTCCACCTATGCTGTCACTGCTAGCCCCCATGGCCGCCCACATCCATTCCATTTCTGTGGGAAGGCGGTAGCCGGTATTTGTCCAGTTTGCTGAGGCGAGATCCCAGTCATCATCCCTACTAGTAGGAATATTGCCATAGGTCAGCGTGGAAAAGGTCACACCCGGAACCTCATACGCAAGGGTCAGTCCCTCGGCAATACTGAGCTTGTTGCAGAAGGCAATGGCGTGATACCAATTTACAATTTGCACCGGATCGGTTGTTCCATTTGAATATGTAGTGTTACTTGGTTCGGCACCCATGATTGCCCGGAACTGATCCCGGGTGATCTCTTTTTCACTCATCCTGAAGGCACTCACCGTACTTGTGTTCTCCGCCGATACACCATCCCGCTGGAAGGTTCCCGCGGGGACATACATAAGTATTCCAATGTTAGATGAGTAATAATCTGTACCAACCATCACAACATAATCTTTGGCCGTTATACCGTCTGCTGCTGTCACGGTAAGGATGATGGGATTATCCCCCTCAGTCAGATCCTGGGACACCCCGTTATTGGCGCTGAGAACAGCCGTGGTATCAGCCTGGACCCCGGTAACTGCAATGCTGCTCGTGCCGTTGGGTACACTGACCGTGTAGGCCGTCGTGTCGGCTGCAAATGCCGGAATCAAGCTGCCTGTGCTCACCGTCAGGGCGGACAAGTCCGCGCTGGTACCGGCAGCTGTCACTGATACGGTGACCACGTAATCCTGTGTGGAACCGTCTGCGGCGGTTACTGTAAGGATGATGGGATTATCCCCCACAGTCAGATCCAGGGACACACCATTATTGGTACTCAGGGTCGCCGTGTGATCGGCTTGGATGCCGGTAACTGTAATGCTGCTCGTGCCGTTGGGTACACTGACCGTGTAGGCCGTCGTGTCGGCTGCAAAAACCGGACTCAAACTGCCTATGTTCACCGTCAGGGCGGACAGGTCCGCGTTGTTGCTCAGGGGTTTTGTGTCATTAGGGCAGCCCGTCAACACAAGTACTGTTGATAAGACCAAAAGCAGGCCAAAAATCTTTTGTTTCATTTTTCTCTCCAGAGGGATTTTGTTCATAAATAAATTAATAATTCCAAAATTGGACGCTTGTATGTCAATCTCAGCAGTCTATTTTAACAACTTGTGCACAGTCCCCCGATCCCCTTATCTCCCTGCGGCTCAACGCCTCCAGTCGGAAAGGGTTTCGGGTCCCGCTATTTTTTCTGCAGAACTCAGGGGCGCACAACACGAAAACCGATATTGTTGTCCCGATTACCCGGATATAAGCCGTACCGCCCGGCCACGGTGCAGTAAGAAGTATCGTTGTTCCAGCTACCGCCACGAATGATGCGATCCATGTCCGTAGCCGCACCCTTGTAATAAGTTTCAACTCCCGTAAGATATGTATCCTTCCTTTCCCAGCACCATTCCCAGACATTCCCGCTCATATCGTACAGGCCAAGTTCATTGGAATTCCCGGTCTTTCCTGACGTACCGACAGGATGTGTTTTAGAGCCACTGTTTGGATCATACCAGGCATAATCACCAATAACATTGCTGCCATCACTACCGGCAAAAGCTTTGGCATAACCGCCGGTGTTTACTCCATTCACGATGTCTCCACCTATGCTGTCACTGGCCGCCCCCATGGCCGCCCACATCCATTCCATATCTGTGGGCAGGCGGTAACCGGTATTTGTCCAGGTTGCCGTAACAGTAGCAGCGGTGATGGGATATCCCTTTGCCGGAGCCCGGTCTGTAATCGTATACACCTCATCCAGCCCCTCAAGGGCACTTAGCCCGTTGCAAAACTCGACGGCATCATACCATGTCACTTGCTCAACAGGACAGGAGAGGTCTCCTGTGAAATTACTGGGAGTACTACCTGTCACAGCTTTATACTGGAACTGGGTGATCTCTTTTTCACTCATCCTGAAGGCACTCACCGTACTGGTGTTCTCCGTCGATACGCCATCCCGCTGGAAGGTTCCCGTGGGGATATACTTGAGTGTACCAATATTAATTGAGATATAATCGACTTCAAACCGGATAACCGTCACAATATAATCCTGTGTGGAACCGTCTTCGGCTGTTACAGTAAGGATTATGGGGTTTTCTTCGGCAATAAGATCCTGAGACATCCCGTTATTGGGGCTCAGGGTAGCCGTGGTATCGGCCTGGACCCCGGTGACTGTAATGCTGCTCGTGCCGTTGGGTACACTGACTGTGTAGGCCGTCGTGTCGGCTGCAAATGCCGAACTCAAGCTACCTGTGCTCACCGTCAGGGCGGACAGGTCCGCGTTGTTGCTCAGGGGTTTTGTGTCATTAGGGCAGCCCGTCAACACAAGTACTGTTGATAAGACCAAAAGCAGGCCAAAAATATTTTGTTTCATTTTTCTCTCCAACGGAATTTTGTTAATCAAGATTCCAATCAATAATTTAATTTTCTTATTAATAAACTTTAAGAAAAAAATAACATGCCAGTGTAAACAGATTAGTAATGCGTTGTTAACAGTTTGTTAATGAGGAAGGGAGCACAGAGGCCAATAATGAGAGATGATTTACTAAATTTTGTTGACATTGTCATAGTGATAGAAAATAATGATCATCAATCATGAAGCAAAAAAAACTCAATATATTGTTGCTTGAAGATAATCCTGCACAATATGCACTACTGTCAGCCTATCTTGAAAAAGAGTTATATGGAGTGTTGCATGCCGGCTGCATTGGGGAATTCAATCGGCTGATCGAAATAGAATCACCAGACCTCATTCTCCTTGATCTTAATCTTCCCGATGGTGATGGACTGCAATTGGTCAATATGATCCGTTTCGATCTTGAGATTCCTCTTATCATTATAACATCACGGGATACAATGATGGATCGTTTGGCCGGTTTGGAACTTGGTGCCGATGATTATATCTGCAAGCCATATCATCCCCGGGAACTGCTGATCAGAATCAAGAATTTACTCATTATAAAAAACAAAACAACATCTACAACAACAGCTGAAATGAGAATTAATGATTTTTACTTTAATAAAGAGTTTCAATCTTTTTATGACAAGAATAGAAATGAGATTAAGCTGACCAGTGGAGAGTATCATATTATTACCAATCTGATAGAAGCAAAAGGTAGATTATTAAGCCGAAGTCAACTTCTGGAAAACGCTTTCAATCGAATAGAATACCCCACAGACAGAACCATTGATGTACTGATTTCCCGATTGAGGAAGAAATTTGCCAGTAAATTGGGAGATCCGGAAATTATTGAAACCGTAAAAGGTTTTGGATACCGAATCAATAAAGACCTGATAGTAATGTAAGAGAGAACCACTGTTTAAAGGCTGAAATGGAATCAAATTATCACATAAACAGATATACCGGAGAGTTTGTTTCTCCTGAAACTGAAGAGAAATTTCAAAACCATGTATGGCCGGTACTATCAAGACGACTCCTGATAACCATACTGCTTGGAGCCGTATCCTATCTGTTTGCAAGCTGCATTTCCCGTCCGGGATTTATTATGGAATACCGTATTATGGTGGTGTTCGCAACAAGAATTGTTGTAGGAATACTGTTATTAACAGCACTTATTACAAAAATCAACAAACAGTACAGTAAACATCTGAGATTGCTTATTGTTCTGGCAGAACTATCTATCGGTCTATTGGAATCAATGGATCATTTCTACTACTTGAAATCCATCAGCAATTTTTACGATGTGGGTACGTCCTTTCTGGTATTCTATATATTCCTTTTTTATATAATTATTCCTAATCGGGTTAAGTTGACGGTCGTTACCATTATGGTGATCTCAACAACCTTTATAACTGTCACGTACTTATCGTCAGCAGCGGCCTTTGTTGATCTGTTTACAACCTTTGCTTATTTCCTGATAGTCAATTTTCTTGGGTATGGAATACTCCTGACCACTAACAAATTAAATAGAAATGACTATATTCATAAACTTCAGCTGGAAAAAGAAATAGATTATAGAAAAAAAGTGGAGCAGGAAGCTACAGAAGCAAAACAGTTTGCTGAAGACTCAAACAATGCCAAAAGCCAATTCCTGGCAGTAATGAATCATGAAATGCGCACTCCCCTCAATATTATTCTGGGAGGAATCCAATTATTAAAAAACAGCAACTTATCCGAAGAACATAAAGAAATTTTATCACTTATTAATAATTCAGGTGAACGTCTGAAAGGACTGATTCAGAATATTCTGGACTTTACAAATATCGAAAAGAATAAACTGCACATCAGGAAAGAGAGATTCTCTCTGAAGCAGATGATTATTGATATTGAGAAAGTATATTCAAAAATATCAGAAGAAAAAGGATTGGATTTTATTACTTTTTATGGAACTGATTTATGTGATTTTGTGATCGGTGATTCCTTACGATTGCACCAGATTTTAACAAATCTTCTCAATAATGCTGTTAAATTTACAGAGACAGGATCGATTTCATTGAATATCGATACAAAAAATAATGATGGTAATGAAATCCTCTTAAGGTTTCAAATAAGCGATACAGGGATTGGTATTCCTGAAAAACACTTTGAGACAATACTGAAACCTTTTACTCAGGTTGAGCAATCAAATACAAGAAGTTTTGACGGCAGCGGTTTGGGACTGGCAATATGCAGCGAACTGCTTGATGCTATGAACAGTAAGCTTGAGATTGAAAGTAAATTGAGTTCAGGCAGTACATTCGGCTTCAACCTTCTGCTGACAATTGACAGTGATGAGCATTCCACTGAAGAAGAAATAAACATTGATTCATATAAAATACTGCTTATTGACGATATTGAAGCCAATTTAAAGATTGTCGGCGGTTTATTTGAATCTTTAAATCAGAACGTCTCATATGCACTGGGCAGCAGGCAGGGGATTGAAAAAAGCCGCCATTCCGATTTTGATGCTATTATAATTGATCTTCATATGCCTGAAAAAGATGGGATTGAGACCGCGAAGGAAATATGGGAAAAGAATCCGGATGTTAAGACTTTCCTTTTGACCGCGGATTCCCGTAATGAGATAGTAATAAAGGCTGAGAATATAGGTTTTACCGGTTATATATCAAAGCCGGTATGTATATCCCAATTAAAAGAAAGTCTGAAACTGATCGGAAGCAAAAACAATCTGGACCTCACTCAAGTGAACGAAAATGGAATTAAAAATATAATTAATTGTAATGATGTCATTAATAGAGCGTTTATTCAGGAATTGAGGAGTGATCTGAATGATGATGTGCTTCTTGATATACTGAAATCCTGTATAAAGACACTTGAAGAGAGCATAATAATGATTAAAGACAACGATTTTCCAGATAATAAAGATGATATTATTCATCAACTGAAGGGTGTCGCTGGAAACTATAGACTAACACAGTTATACAATGCTCTGGAAAATGCGGACAGGAAGACAATTTCCATGAATAGAAAGGATCTGACAGAGATTATTGTAAAATCAATATCTGCTCTTGATAGGATCGCAAGTAGTATAGAAGCATAAAGGTCGCTTGAAAATGTATCCTGATCAGATCCCTCCGTTTGTGGTGGAAGACTTTCTATTGGAATATATGGAAGTGACCGCCCGCAGCCGAAACCTATGGGACATAATCGCAGTAGAAATAGGTGTTATGCCTAGGAGAATCTAGTTTTATGCCTGAACCCGATCCAGCGAGAATCATGACCTTTGCATCGCCGAAAGATCTCGGCCGATGGCTCAAGGTTAATCATGCCACCGAAAGTGAGCTGTGGGTGAAGATATTCAGGAAAAAGACTGGTATTCCGAGCGTGACTTGGGATGATGTTGTGATTGAGGCACTATGTTGGGGCTGGATCGACGGCATCAAGAAGTCAATCGATGACCAAGCCTATTTCCAGCGAATTACTCCCAGGAAAGCTCGAAGCAACTGGTCAAAAAGGAACAAAGAGCATGCGGAGCGTCTGATCAGCGAGGGCCGGATGACGGAGTCGGGGCTCGTGCATATTCGAGCCGCCAAAGTGGACGGCCGTTGGGAGAACGTCTATGTGGCAAGTGAAATGAAAGTGCCAGCAGATTTTCTGGCAGCACTGGAGAGCAAGCCGAAAGCGAAACAGTTTTTTGAAATGCTCAACAAATCGAGTCGTTATGCCATTGCGTACGGATTGACAAGTGCGAAGAAACCCGAAACCAGACAGAGGCGATTTGCAAAATTCATGGACATGCTTGTCCGGGAAGAAAATCCGGGCTTTAGCTCCAAGAAAACAAAAAAAGCATAAAAATGCAATGGATCTGTGAAGCCGGGCGTTTTAAAATGCACAATCATCCGTCGCGGCCCAGTGATTACAAGAACTTATCACAGGTGGAAAAAGAATCCCGATGGTGACAAGCGGAAAGGAGCCGTTAAAAATTTTCCCCGTAAGCTTACTCTGGAAAAGGTACAACTGATTATTGATATCTCATGTAATGACCGTTTTCGAGATTGTAATATTCCCGGGAGATTCTATTCGAAGGGTGAGATGTGATTATTCCATTTTTTGAATTCATCAATAGATGTCTCAGGTATGATTGATTTATCGTTGAAACTCATTTTTAGAACCTCAGATTTGTTGAAATCATTGGGACTCTCTATTTTCATATATAAGATTTCCGGTTTTGAACTGAATAGATGGAACATCTCTGGAAAAAAGGACCCGTGACCGGAGAATAAAACATTCTCAACGATATGATACTCCTGACCGCTAAGTCCGAGTTTGAGCTGGTGGTCAAAGGGCTTATCAGAGATAGTAAGTCTGAAAAATGAGTTTGTATCATGAGCGTTCAGGCTTGAAATGAATATCGCTTTATCAATCAGATCCTTTGCTTCTTCAAGTGAATACTGAATCTCGCCTTTAGCCTTCGTCAGCCATCTGGAAGTCTCACTGTCCTTTGTGAATTCAATATAACATCTCATTTTTTATTCCAATTACTCATCAATGTTGTTCTCAGGTGAATATCCCATTACACCATCCCTGCCAGATTCTTAAGACTATTAAGAGGACAAGAGATCATTATATGAAGTTTATCTGATGTATACTGGCTTGGCAATAATACTTTAGTTGTATATTTCCACAGAAGGAATAAGAATCAGGATGTAACCGTAAAGATTAATTGTGTTCTATTGTCGACACCGGTTTTGTTAAAAATATTCCATACATGATGTTTGACTGTCGATTCGGATATGGCTAAACGGGATGCAATCTGTCTATTGGTGAGCCCCTTGTAAATAAAACTTATGATTTCAATCTCTTTGGGAGTTAGATGGTAGCTCTTTTGAATAAGTGAATAATCAATGAGCGAGGATTGCAGAGGATCATCTGAATCTTTGTGCAGTGTTATTTTGTATTGAGGCTCTTTATACGCATAAGGGCGTATTACAGTATCAATCAGTTTATTGAAATGAAAGATAACTTTTTTACCTTCAAAGCAGAACGTTATTTCTCCTGTTTTTGTGTTTTCATCACATTTTTCAAATTGTCTGAAATAGCTGTTCAGGATTGTCGAGTTCTGAGAATTACCGAATAAAGGTCTCTCAAAGTGCCTGTCTCCGAATAATTCAATAAAAGTATCTTTTATTCTACTCCCCATAAAGGAGATCTCTCCAAAGGAATTCATATAGGCGATATCAGCTGTTTCAGGGCTGATATAAAGATTCTGTTTAAATCTGTCTGTAATGATATCGCAGACAAAATTGAAAATTTCAATGTCTTTTGCGGATAGATCTTTTGATTTTTCTCCCGCCCTGGCTATGGCATAAAATCCGAGTAATTCTCCATTGATTTTAAGGGGCAGGTAACAACAGTCCGAGACAGGCCGCAATTTTTGTGTTTCATTAACAAATTCATTGGACTTCAGATTTAGTTCTTTTGTCAGGTTTCTATATAGCACAATTCTATGTTTTTTTACCAATGCATCCATTAAAAAATCCTGATCAATCAGAGAGGTGTAGAGTCTGTTGAACTCTTCCGGATTATTGGATGTGAGAAATCTTTCAGGTGCATATTTATTCGGAAGAAAGGAAGTTGCAAAATAATGGATCCCAAGAAGCTCACATATATAGGGTGTGAGTTCTATAAAGGCATTCTGGTTAAGATCATGAGTATAGATATAGGAAACAATTCTCCGTATCAATTCTGCTTGTTTATTATTGAGTATCATTCGATCTCCATTCAGAAGTATATCATGACAGGATTTATTGTAAAGCATACGAGTGTACAGTATTTGTACTCTTTAGATCACCGGATTAGCTGGATACAGCAAATCAGTAATGGAATAAAGGCCGTTTTTAAGCCCGGTCGGAAGGATGAAATCCTCCAGAATCAGTCTCTGGACAGCAAGAAAAATTATTCTGTTTTATACCCTTGTGGAGTTCTGTATTCAGAAAGATATTATTATTTTGCATAGGCTGAAAAAAATTGATAAAAATGATATTTGAAATGGATAAGTGGAAAGTAAAATTTAAAAAAAGTATGCAATAATATACAATTGATTTATTATCATATAACGAATTTATGAGTCGTACAGGCAGGTTAGGTTTTGAGGAAATATTATATAAAATATTTAAACATAATGATCATTGTTGTGATTATTATCGGTTGCTCAAATCAGAATCAAACCGTTGAGTATTGGCCTACTCAAGGATGGCAAGAATCTACACCTGAAAAAATGGGGATGGATTCTGAAAAACTTGTTAATAATATATTGTCATTGACTTCAATTGATTCTAATAACAAACCTACAAAAATCCAAACTGGTTTAAATGGACGATATCACTATAACAATGTCAGACCAGATCTCTCTATTGCAGCGAAAGCAGAAATTATTGATAACAGGATTTTTTGGGAAACTGCAATACCTGAATTAGGGTGGAGAGCAAAATATAACTACAAATTTAAAGGTGACACAATCGAGGTTGAAGTAACTGATTTAAATGGTTCTATGATCTCCACACAAGGATTTCTGCGTGAATAGATACGAGGCGCAACTTAAATGATAGTTGCAAAGGGAGGATATATGCCTTTTACTAATTTCATCCATTCTGGGACCTATAACGAATATAGACATCATGAGATACGAAATCGCCGTATTATCATGGTTGACGGTTCACTCGTATCAAATGATAACTCTCACCGTCAGGGATTTTCGGCCCGTGTATATCACAAAGGGTATTGGGGATTTGCCTCAAGCACCAGGAATCCCTCTCCTCAAGATTTGAGTAATAAGGCCCTGGCCAATGCTCATGCATTGGAGATTTTTGGTGAGAATAAAAACTTGTTACCTACTGGAGGCTATCAGGGTGAACACGGTTTCAGCGGGAAACCAAACCTAAGTTCTCTGGAAGTCATTGAACTGATGGTAAGTATCGATGCCATGGTAAGGAAAAAATATTCTGAAATCAGCACAGTCTCACTGGTAACCACGGATGAGTTTCACGATAAGTTTGTACAGAACAGTGCCGGCAGCCGAGTCTACAACAATATCTCTCGGGCATCGCTGGGCATATTGATGACCATTAAGGATGCTGATGATAAACCTGTAGTGTTGGGGGAGAGTATTTTCGGTAAGGGCGGAGTAGGAGACCTGGATCTATCTATGGCTATTGTGGAGGAAAAACTGGATGACTTATATCAGCACCTCTTGGCAAAACGGGAAGCTGTACCTGCTAAAGGAGGATTGCAATCCGTAGTATTAGCACCAAACCTGGCGGGAATGTTGGCGCACGAAGCGATGGGGCATCCCTGTGAAGCAGACTTGGTTCTAGGTGGTGCCGTGACAGGAGATCTGAGAGGAAAGAAAATTGCCAGTGACCTGATCACAATGGTTGATTTTGCCCATACTTATGAAGGACAAGAACTCCTTATGCCGGTCTATGCAGATGATGAAGGAACTCAGGGAATAGACGTCACTTTAATTCAGGATGGTGTGTTGACAGATTTCATGCACAACCGTGAAACAGCAATGACCTTCAAGGATATTCCTACGGGGAATGCCAGGGCTTTTAAACCGGATGACGAACCTCTGATCCGAATGCGTAATACGGCCATCCTTCCCGGTAACTCGGAGCTTGAAGAAATGATCTCTGGTGTAGAAGACGGATATTATCTGATGAAAACCCAAAACGGGCAGGCTGATACCACTACAGAGTTTATGTTTGGTGTGAATCTTGGTTACGAAATCAAAAATGGCAAGCTGGGAAGAGCCATTAAAGATACAACCCTATCTGGATCTGCTTTGAAAATGCTTCAATCCGTAGATGCTGTTTCAAATGATATGTACTGGATAAACTCAGGATACTGCGGAAAAAAACAGCCCATGGTCGTCTCCATGGGGGGACCAGCTATCCGGGCTAAAGCCCAATTGGGAGGTGAATGATGAAAGGCCTTGCAGAGAAAATCCTCACACAGGTTATGAGTTCTAGCTTCGATGAAGTTTGTATAACACTCACAGAGAATCTGAAGAACGAACTCAATATTGCCCATAATAAAGTGAGCCTCATGCGGAGCACTGAATCAGAAAAGCTTGCTATCATGGCGATACAGGATAATCGTAAAGTCACCGGTTCAACTTCAACTACTGATCCTGAGGCTGTAACAAATCTCATAGAGGAAATGGCACGGGACGTAACAACGACTCCCCCTGATGAGGCAAATGCAGTGGCCTTTGATCAAAGGGGAAGTTTTGTAAAAGGGACTCAAAAGGCAGATCTGGAAAGCTTGGTCCAGGGAGCAAAAAATATTCTTGCCTACCGTTCACAAACATTCCCAAGCTTCCAGATAGAAGAAGGACTCCTGGATCACAATCTAAATAAAACGACAGTTCTGAGTTCCAGGGGCTGCGAGCTGGAACTCAGCCACGGTTTCTATGGAATGGTTCTAATGGGCTCCAGTAAGGATAAGCACGGCAGTAGTTCTTTTAGCTATACCGGTGGAATGATGGAGAGCATTCCACCGGATATACAGAATCAGTTCAACATTCAAAGCATGATGGAAAACAGTGTTCAGGAGACAAAAACCTGCCAAATAAAAGAAAAATTTACAGGGGATGTTATCCTTATGCCGAATGCCGTCAGCAGCTTAATGAGGTGGCTTTTCGGACAACTTGGGGATTTTGCCCTGATGCAGGATACTTCCATATACAAAAAAGCGGTGGGAGAGATAATTGCCGATGAACAACTGGATCTTTATCACATATTGGAGGGTCCGGGTGTAGTTCCATTTAATAACGAAGGTTTTCTGTTAGAACCGTTTCACCTTCTGGAAAAGGGGCAGCTGAAATCTCTTCTCCCCTCCTATTATGGCAGTAGAAAGCTGGGCTTACCTCACCAACCCCTGGGAATGGGGTGGGAGATTACTTCAAGAAAAACGTCCCAAGAGGAAATGATCTACAGTGTGAACAGGGGAGCATTAGTGGGGAGATTGTCCATGGGATCACCGGCACCAAATGGAGATTTTTCAGGAGTCATTAAAAACAGTTTTCTCTTGGAGAAGGGCAAACGCACCACTGCCTTGTCAGAAACCATGATTACAGGGAATATTGCTCAAATGCTTAAGGATATTGTGGCTATCAGCAAGGAATCAACCAACTTCGGTACAGGAAATATTCCTTGGATCCAGATTAAGGGATTACAGTTCTCTTAAATCATACCTTGAGATCATTTGCATATTTCTTTCCCTATAAGATTATGCATTTTCAGTTGTAATAAATATCTATTTCATATGAAAAGACGTCGATTCTATCATGAAGAATTCCCCTCCTTTTGAAGAGTACCCCAAAAACTGCCCATTCTACAATCATCATTGAGAAATCGGATTTAGAGAAATATTTTTTATTATAAACTGTATCTTTTTGCCCATTATGCTGCAAAATAAATTAATCCAAGAGAAATTTATTCTCATGGTTCATTTTAATAATCAAGAAGCGCGATATATTAAAATGAATAAAAATATATTTAATAAGAAAGAGAGTAAACTATGACAAATTGCATCCATTACAAAGAAGAAACTCCATATTTCCGTTCAGTCGGATCAGAAGGGGTAGAAGTTGAAATGATCCCTGTGTGTACAAGACCTGGGATTGAGAAACTTGGGGTTCCTAGTGACATTATCCCCTGTGGGGGTAATTCTGAGAACTGTCCTTTTGAATCAAAGGTATAAGCAAGACAGGATGTATTGCCCTCAGTATCGCTTTAACCAGTCGGTAGTCAAACATACCTCCGATTAGCCAAACAATGGATCAGAGGGCCAGTATCGAGGCCAAAAAAAGGGTACTGCGTCTTGCGGTACCCTGCTAATGCGCAGAAGAGGACATAAGTCCCAATCAAAGACTTCTGCCTGAACTTCAATTACATCGTCAGGTCTTCAATTATATCCCGCCGGATCTATAAATCCAGGGCTGGTCAGTGTTAAGTAAACAAAAATGTGGTTGTAGACAGATTTTATAATTATGGGCAGTAATTAGTGCAATAAGATTCTAGAGCCGATTCAAAAAATCAGTCACGCGTAATTGTATATATATCGGATTTCTTTCCATTGACAATTTCAGTTGAAGTGTGTTTTTCTCCAATTTTAATGGCAACCCTTTTTGAGGCTTTATTCTCAGGATGTATGACACTTATAAGCTTATTAGTACTAATATTTGAAAAAGCCCACTCTATTGACGCCCTGGCTGCTTCTGGTGCATATCCTTTTCCCCAATAACTTGGTGATATCCCCCAAGCCACTTCAACCCCTGGCCATCCTTCGGGTTGCCAGCAACCAACACGTCCAATAAATGTATTACTTATTTTGTCCTCTACGAGCCATAAACCAAATTCCCTTAGTTGCCAATGTCCGACCATCATAGAAAGGACATTCCAACTCTCATATCTACTTATAACTTCTCCTGTTCCAAAAAAATTAACAAAATCTTGATTCATATTAAGCTTCACTAACTCTTCGAAATCAGATAATACGAAACCACGTAGTCTTAGTCTTTCTGTTTCTACTATAGGTATGTCCATATTCTCCTCCGGATTCATTTTGGTGATATAACTAAATATGATGTCAATAAGTAGACAGAAATTGGTTTATCAAAAACTCTTCCTATTTCAAAATATATTAAATATCTATACTCATGACAGCTACTGCTCTTTCTTCAGCGATCTAACAGCTGCACCTATATTGACTGCATTATTAATCCTGATATCATCAGTTTCAAATGTATAACTAGTTTCTAATAGAAGTTCCTTTATCTCATCTGAATTGAGAGTAGAATCAATGCTTATTATCATTGCAATAAAACCTGCCAGAACTGGAGATGTTGAGGAGATTGATAAAAATGGTTTTTGAGTATTAGTATTCCATTTCCCTGAATAATCAACATAGTCATAAGGGAATAATGTCGAATAATCATACTTGTATATATTAAACAAAGGAGTATTTTCTATCTCATCAATCGGAGGGCTTTTTTCTGAAGGTAAAATGTTCATCTCATGGGGACAGTGGATGAATGTTGTGAGTATTCCTTTTTCATCTAATTTATCTAAGGCGCCATCCAGTATTATCCGGTTTTTCTCAGATATCCTCGCACCTGAATATGTTAGTATGTCCAAGTGATTTGCAATTGCCCAATCGATAGCTCTAAGCATAGATTCTACTTGATAATCCTCGTCATTTGAAAAGACCCCCAAAGCATATATTTCAGCCTCAGGAGCTATTTCATGTAATGTTGAAGCCATCCAATATCCATGACCGGCCATTGTATTAAACACTTCTCTATATTGATCATTTTGGAAACTTAATCCACCTTTATATAATTCAGAATGCTCGTCGAATCCAAAAGCATTATCTAAGATTCCTATTTTTATACCTTTACCTTTAGAGTAACTCCATCCTTCCCTGATATTATGGACGGTAAAGTACGTGATCCTGGAATTAGCATTTTCAAAATGAAGACTATATGGAATCTCTATTATTTCTTTGGTTGGTGCCTTACTACAGCCAATCAATATTAAAATAAGAAAAAAATAAAACAGTAATGATCTTTGTAACATTGTTCTACACCTTACTCTCTAATTTATTCAGTCGATAGAAGGCCGTTTATCGGTTATCTTAAAATATTATTATGATTGATGATTTGATAATTGAAAATCAACCAAAAGGATGAACTTCCTACCAACTAGACAGAATATGCCACCCAAAATGCTGCAGTAATAATTGCACCCATGGTTACTCGATTGATAGTTTCCAGTTTTATACTTATTCCAGAATCGATTATATAGTGGAATAATCTAAGACTTAATATGAGGGAATTTCATTGAATGATTGGCCTGATAAGCAAGAAGAAGTTTATTGATTTTATCAAAGAGAGTCTTATGCTGTTCATCCAGCTGTGGATATCCGCATTCATATGCCTTTTGCCATTCAATTCTTAGAAAGGGATGCTGCTTTCCATTAGGAAATCAGAAACAGGGGACAACCTGGTTTCGTACAGATCTTTTAGCCTTATATAGTTCCATATCAACGCGGCTGTACCACTCATAAAATGTTCTATCATCGCCGAAGGTAATAGCAGATATGAAGTAAAATTAGAGACTCTATTCGGGCGAGGCATATACTTAAAAAGAATGAGCATAGTGGAACCGTTGTTCGGTCATATTTCTGATGATAATTTAAATCTCACTTATAAAACGAAGTCATAGTATAATCAAGATGAGGCTAATTATGATTATTAGTGGACAATTTACTGATTCGCTTTCACCTATTATGGACGGAGTAGCGATTACTGTTCAAAATTATGTTTATTGGTTAAATAAAATCCATGCCCCCAGTTTTGCAATAGGTCCAAAAGTTCCTAATTTTAAGGATGTTGATCATCATATCCTGCGTTATAAATCTCTACCTGCTCAGATTTCCGGGCCCTATCGGCTCGGTGTTCCAAGAATAGACCGTACATTCAATCATAAAATCGGTATGTTTCCCTTCGATATCGTTCATGCTCACTGCCCATTTGTCAGTGGAAACTATGCTCTATCCTTATCCAGAAAGCGAAAAATACCATTGGTTGCGACTTTTCATTCAAAGTATCGTGATGATTTTGCAAAATGGTTGAAAATTGATGTCACTCTCGATCAGGTTATATCAATGATTGTAAAATTTTATGAACAGGCTGATTCCGTTTGGGTCCCTAATGAAGCAATAATTGAAACCTTAAGAGAATATGGATACAAAGGGAAGATCGATTATGTACCTAACGGTAGCGATTTAGTACTCGATGAGACTGACGATATGCAAAACTTGAAGAAAGAAGGTCAGGAGATTTTAAATTGCGCCCCCCAAATAGTGACTCTTCTCTATGTAGGCCAGCACAGGTGGGTGAAAAACATACGTCTTATTATTGATAGTTTAAAAATTCTAAATGAAAGAAAAATCAATTACCAGATGAGGTTTGTCGGAGACGGCAGCGATATGGAGAAAATACAGGATCTTGTTAATAAATATAAAATGAATAATCAGGTTTCTTTTGTAGGTCCAATTTATGACCGTGGAAAATTGAAAAGGATATATGCGGCCAGTGATCTTTTTGTATTCCCATCGCTATACGATAATGCATCCCTTGCCACCAGAGAGGCTGCCGGTCTGAATATCCCTACTATATTTGTGGAATATGCGACTACTGCCAATGGTATCGTGGACAATCAAAATGGTTTCTTATCAGCAAATGATGCTATTTCATTTGCAGATAAGTTAGTTCTGATCCTTTCCGATCTGAAGAATTTGAAGTCTGTTGGACAGAATGCAAGAGAATCACTCTATAAACCCTGGGATGAGATCGCCTCTATGGTTTATGGGAAATATGATGAGATTGTAGACCAATTCAAATATGAACATTTAAAGAGGATTTTTTAAAAGGATAGAAAGTAACCATTAATGGGTTTGGACATTTTTGAAAATACTTTTTTGTATGAATTATGAAAAAAAGCTATGTTCATTATCATTATCATTAGATATTTACTAAAAGTATTACTTATAGTTTTGCCCCAAAAGCGGAGAAATATCATTTTCCTCTACTCCTGCTAAAGAAGGAGAATAAAATAATAAACGTCATCTCAATCTCCAGAATGTGAAAATCAAAACAAGTGGACTTTTAAACGCAAGAAATCAATCTATAATTGAAATAGAGGTTTCTTATGTCAGATAAAAAACGACTTCCTATTTTCATTCGCTTTTTTATTAAGATTTTTCAAATCATCCTTTATATAACGATTCAAATAATCTTCATTCCCTTTGCTATTATTGGAACAGTAGCCCTATGTGTCAACATAGTTGAAGCATCAACTTTTTAAGGAGATATTCAATTATGAGATACAGTTTAGGATTCAGAGAATCACAGTTAAGGAAAGTTTTACCACCGGTCAACAGACCAATTTCAGAT
>NZ_QQPQ01000043.1 GCF_003346715.1 Oceanispirochaeta sp. M1 | reverse complement strand
GAAGAAAAAGGCAACAAATCTTGACTGAAAGTTGCCACTTGATGTAAGAAGAATTAACAGGTTGGATGATGCCTATGAAGTGGCAACTTTCGTCCGGAACAGGTGGCAACTTTCACCGGAATGCGCATTTATCGTCGTTTTAGATATGGGAATCGCGGGAGCTGCACTGGGAACAACTCTGGCCGGGACCTTAGGCACCCTTCTGTCTTTAATGCATTTCCTCGGTTCAAAGTCACAACTGAAATTTTCAAGAGTGTCATTCAACGGACTCTTCCTGAAAGATGCAATGATCAACGGAAGCTCCGAGATGGTCAATGAACTCTCTGCCGGTGTGATTACCTTCTTGTTTAACTGGATCATTATCA
Organism: Oceanispirochaeta sp. M1; assembly: GCF_003346715.1. Classification (NCBI taxonomy): domain Bacteria; kingdom Pseudomonadati; phylum Spirochaetota; class Spirochaetia; order Spirochaetales; family Spirochaetaceae; genus Oceanispirochaeta; species Oceanispirochaeta sp. M1. Next base: position 38,515 of record NZ_QQPQ01000043.1, on the reverse strand, counting down.
GAAGCATGGGAGAGCCTGGAGTTGCCGCCGTATCGGCACTCTTCCTCATCAATTTCATGTTTATAGGACTCCTTCTGGGCAGCTCCATGGGATTTGCCCCGATCATCAGCTTTTATCACGGTTCAAAGGAGGGAGAGAAGAAGAATGAGATAATCAAACGCTCTCTCATTCTTATGGTATTGATGTCACTGATGCTATTCTTCATCTTTCGTTCCTGCGGAGAGCTTATTGTCAGGATCTTTGTGAAGGAGGGAGAAAATTACGGCGTCATATTGAAACAGGCCATCAGATTTTTCTCCTTTGCCTACCTGTTCAATGGCTTCAATATCTTCACTTCAAACTATTTCACGGCCCTGAACATGGGAAAGACATCGGCTCTGATTGCCCTCTTCCGATCCCTCATCGGTATCATTGCGGGTCTTATCCTCCTCCCGCCCCTTTTTGGTGAGCTGGGGATCTGGTTAGCCGTGCCCTTTGGGGAAGCAATCAGCTTCATCTTGAGTCTTACTCTGTTTGTTAACAATATAAGAAAGGACAGTGCCTCATTTAGTGAGAGAGAGAAAATTATCCTGAGTGCCTGAACAAACAAGCCATAGTACGGGCTTCTAGATGTACTGTTTAGAATGACAAAGAGGGTTTGATTTCCTTCTTCTTTTTTGCTTTCAAAAAAAGAACAAAGGGTATAGCACCAAGAGAAACATAGGCGGCGATTTTATATGTCAGCTCCATTCCCAGTTTATCTGCAGAGATTCCCACTATGAGGGTCATTAATGATCCTGAAACAAAACTGACTGTCATATACATACCATTTACCATGGAGCTGTATTTTGTATCAATATCATGAACTAGTGCCAGAAGAACCGGTCCGGAAGCAAATAGAAAGAAACCTGATACAATGAGAATGGGAACGAGAAAAGCCCCTTTAAAAGTCACTAATAAAAACATTAAAATCGGGTTTATTATCGATACATACATTAAAACTTTTTCACGGCCGATCCTGTCTGATAATGATCCGGCAAAATAGGTACCGACGGCTCCTGAAAATTGTAAAGCAGAAAGAGAAACTCCGGCTATCCAGAGAGAATATCCTTTGCTGGTCAAATAAACAGGAAGATATATGGTTAAGGCAGACTTAATGGCCATTCTGAAAAAAATAATCCCGCCAACAGATATAAAAAAAGGAAGCAGATTAGTGAGTGTTTCTTTTTTTCCTCTGGAAACCAGTTCATTCTGATTTTTTTTAACTGTAATATTTCTGAGTTTGAAATACAGAATGAATGAAGCCAGAAATCCAAATGGAATTAATTTATAGGTTCCTTCCAGGCCCCATAAAGAAACAGCCCCTAATATTACCAGTGGACCCAATGTTCTGGCAAACTCCCCTCCCAGCATATAAAAACTCATGCCTCTGCCGACCTGTTTATGAGAAAAAGATTTTATCAAGACAGGGCTTGGTACATGAAAAAATGCTGAGGCTATCCCTGAAACAAAAACAAGTATCAGTAGAAAAATATAATTGGGAGAAAGACCGATCAGGCTCATGGATAATGTTGTAACGACAGGTGCAAGTATTATAAAATAACGGACATATATTTTATCTGCCAGAATTCCTATAAAAGGGTTAAAAAGAGAAGGAACTTTTCGTGAAATATCCAGAAGCCCTGCCTGAAATATAGAGATTCCCAGTTTTCCTATTAACAATGGTAAAATAGGCGCCAGAAAGGCAGAGTAAGTATCGTGGATAAGATGAGCCAGAGAAATTAAAACAACATTTTTTAGATCAAAATCTTTTTCTTCTTTTTCCATATATTATTAAATATTCCCTCCCGGGCATCCTCCAAAGTTGATTTAATTTAATAAAACATTTTTACTGGTGAAAGTCTACTTTTTTATGTGCATATACACATTTATTTTGTTAAAGCCCTTCCTGTAGTTCTATTCCCGTACTATGGATTTATGTCAGAAAATCAGAAGACTGAATCTGTTCTATTCTCTGAAGTAGATCATTAAAGGGGAAAGTTTCCATAGCTCCGAATCCTTTCAATTTCCTGGCCTTTACAGACAGCATCAGTGGTGTGCTGATACCGCAGAGAAAACGGGTCTGATTAACAGGGCTGGCCAGGGAACCCAGGAGGGGCCGGATTTCTGTAAGTAAAGATGAAATATAATCATCAGAGAAGTCTTTGGAGTCCCCCCTTCCCGGCAGAATAACAGGTCCATCCAGGCAGACAGAACAATGCCCGCAGTTTTCAAAAGCCAGTTCCTCCCCGAAATAGGATGCAAGCCCCCGGCTGAGACAGTTCTCACTCTCAAAGAATTTTATCATCCTGTGAATTCTCTGGATTTCTGACTTTTCCTTCTCCTGGAACAACTGATACAGTTCATCAGCCAGATCATCAGTAAGGAAGGTATGATTCAGAACCCTATAGGCATCCACCGCCTGTTTGGCCTGGAGCTCTATCCACTGCTTCTCTGCAAAATAGTTCAGAGCCGTGAGAACCCTTTTCCGCTGATCCGGAAAACTGCGTTCAATGCTCTCCATATCCACAGAAGTCCAGACTTTTTTAGAATGGCAGTTATCCAGTATGGCTTGAACAAAGGACTTCCTCTCATCACTGAACCGGGAGAGTATCTCCTCCGGAGGATTGAGATATTTGAAACTGTACTCCTCAAAGTAGGTATACATAGACTCCAGAATTTTCTTCATGGAGAGATAGACTAATAGTGTTTTCAGAGGGAGTAGACGGATATTCACATCCCGGCTCAGGGTTGGCAGTTTAGTCTCCCAGATCCCGGGGCTCTCTTTAATCATCTCCAGCACTTGGAAGATTCCCTCCCTGTCCGGGCTGTCTCCATAGATAAAGTTCTCAAGAACCGGGAGTTTGTCAGTATTCCCATAGACCTCACACAATGATTCCTGACCATCCCGGCCGGCCCGGCCGATCTCCTGACTGTAGTTCTCTATTGATTTAGGCAGGTCATAATGAATAATCCGGCGAATATCACTTTTATCAATGCCCATACCAAAGGCGATGGTAGCGCACACGCAGGAGAGAGATCCCTCCATAAATCGTGCCTGAACAGCCTCCCGTTCCTCATTCTTCATACCGGCATGATAGGGAGCGGCATCTATCCCCTGTGCCAGAAGGAAAGCAGCCGTTTCTTCAGCGGTTTTCTGAAGGGTCACATAGACAATAGTGGGATCATCGGGGGAGGAGTTGATATCCGAAAGGAGTTTTTGCCTTTTATCCCTTTCTTCCACAGCACTCAGCTTCAAGGTAAGATTTTTCCTGTAAAATCCGGTGTAGATCAGGTTTTCAGGAGCAATTCGGAATTTGCGGCACATGTCTGCCCTCACCTTTTCAGTAGCCGTTGCCGTAAGAAGGAGTACTTTCTCAATGGCGAATTCCTTCTGATAATCCGGCAGCCGAAGATATTCAGGGCGGAAGTTGTGCCCCCACTCTGAGATACAGTGAGCCTCGTCGATGACCATTAAGGATATCTTCATCTGCTGAAGCCTGTTTCTGAACCTCTCATTTTTAAAGCGTTCCACAGAAATCATCAGGATTTTCAGATCCCCCTGTACGGCCCGAGTGAGTATGGAATTATACTCTTCTCCCCTTAAAGAGGAGTCCAGACGAGCCGCGGGAATATTGTGAGTGAGGAGAAAATCCAACTGATCCTGCATGAGGGAGAGCAGAGGAGAGACCACCAAAGTCAGATGAGGAAGCATAAGAGCAGGGAGCTGATAGCAAAGAGATTTCCCGGCTCCCGTGGGAAAGATAGCTGCCGTAGAATGCCCCTCCACTATCCGGGAGATAACGTCTTCCTGACCTGTTCTGAAATCATCGAATCCGTAGTGCTTTTTGAGGGAGCCCCTAATATCTGAATGGTTCATAAATCTACCCCTCTTTGCAACTATGATAAAGACGTGTTGTTTATTGTTTATTGATGTTTGGAAGAGCGGCATAGATGGGGCTGGTCTCTGTGACAGCAGTTTTCCAGCCATATTTCTTCTTGATACATTTAGTGCCTATTATAGACATCCCTGCTGTTTCAAGGCAAGCTGCCGGCGGTCCAATTTACACCAGAGCTTAAGGTCTTGAATGAATACTGCCACTCACCCCTTTTGATGATCGACTAAAAACATAACCAACGCATATCATGATCACTAGCAATCATTTATCAAATTATCATTTGACAGCCTTAATATTTCAGGTTAACGTGATACTTATGATCGATATCGATCATGTATAAAATTGGTTTAATACATGATTTTTATTGACATAAAAAAATAGGAGTGAGAAATGAAAAAATCTTGTTTGATAGCTATGATTCTCTTCGTAGCTATGATTCTCCCTACTGCCCTTTTTGCAGCTGGGAATGTGGAAGTTGATGAGTCGGCTGATGTAAACATTGAATTCTGGCATGCCATGTCCGGAGAACGTGTTGAACTGATCCAGGGAATTGTAGACAAGTTTATGGCTGAAAATCCCAATATCAAAGTAGACGTGCAGTATACTGGATCCTACAACGATACTCTCAATAAGGTAAAATCTGCCTATAAGGCGGGAAATGCACCTGATATCTTCCATTCTTATGAAATAGGAACTCTGGGACTCATCAATAGCGGAATCATTTCTCCATTGGATGAAATAGCCGGAAAGTTTAACAGGAAAATACCCTGGGATGATTTTTTCACACCCGTTCAGAGCTATTACAAGTACAAAGGCGTTCACTATTCTATGCCTTTTAACTCTTCAACACCTCTGATATTCTACAACAAAACTTTTTTTGCGAAAGCCGGTCTGGATCCGGAGAATCCTCCTAAAACATATAGTGAAATAAGAGAAGCCGCAGTTGCACTGCAGGCTGCCGGATACAAAACTCCTCTGACATGGAATCTTCATTCATGGTATTTCGAGCAGATGATCTGTCTTCAGGATGAACCCTTCGTCAATGAAAAGAACGGTCGAAGCGGCGAACTTCCCACAGAAGCCGTTTTTAACGGCGAAGCAGGACAGAAGGTTCTCGAATGGTGGGTCGGTCTTGAAAAAGACGGACTCTTCCTCGATGTAGGTCCCGGATGGTCAAATCATAGAGCGGCTTTCGGTTCAGGAGAAGTGGCACTGACTATGTCATCTTCATCAGACGTAAATACTCTTACAGCAGCGCTTAAAGAAAAAGGCTGGGAAATGGGAACAGGATACATTCCAAGACCTGAAGGTGCTAAAGGTGGAGTTGCTATCGGTGGTGGATCATTGTGGCTGACAAATAGTCATACAACAGAAGAAGAACTTGCGGCACTGAAACTCATAACATTTATTTCTGAGGATGAAGCTCAGATTGCATGGCATAAAGGTACAGGATATTTCCCTGTTCGAAAAACTGCTATGGATCAGCTTGAGTCAGAAGGATGGTTTGATGAAAATCCTAACTTTTTAACAGCCTTTAACCAGCTTTTAGACAGTCCTGAGACATTGAACACAGCCGGTGGACTTCTTGGTATATTCCCTGAAGCAAGAGAACTTATTCAGTCTGCTATTCAGGAAATGTATGCAGGAAAACCTGTAAAAGAGGCACTTGATGAAGCAGCTGCAAAAGTAAATGCTTCTATGACAGAATGGAATGAAGTAATTCAATAATTTATTATTTGATATTTCTAATTTCGGAAGCTGCTTGTATAAGCAGCTTCCTTTTCTTGAGGATGTAAATGAAACAATCAACTTTTAATAATAAATTACTACCCTATATCCTGCTTGTTCCGACATTCGTAATTCTTGTCGTATTTCTATTTTATCCCGCAATAGAGACCTTCAGATTGAGCTTTTATAAAATACATCCCTGGTCAGGAGCCGAGACGTTTGCAGGATTTTACAATTTTATCAAGATTTTCACGAACGCTGAATATTTGAGCAGTTTTATACTGTCTGCAGGTTTTGCTATAGCTGTTATTGCCGGAGGGCTGTTTTTCAGTATTTTAATCGCTTTGCTTTTAAATAAAAAAATCGCAGGAATCCGTTTTTATCGTTCCTTTCTGATATGGCCTTATGCCTTGTCTCCGGCAATAGCCGGTGCTTTATTTAATTTTCTTTTTAATCCCGCAAATGGAGTCATGTGCTTTTTTACTGGAAACCGGACATGGCTTACCAATGAGAAGACGGCAATCATTGTAGTAATCATTGCGGCTGTCTGGAAAAATCTCGGATACAATATCATTTTTTATCTTACAGCATTGCGCAATGTTCCCAATTCAGCACTTGAGTCGGCATCAATTGACGGTGCTGGAGCAGTTAAAAAATTCTTCTATATTACTTTTGCCTTCCTATCGCCCACAACATTTTTCCTTTTTGTAATGAATACGATCTATGCATATTTTGCCACCTTCGGCTTAATTGATGTTCTAACAGAGGGGGGGCCGGCTGGTTCAACAAGGGTGCTCATCTATCATCTGTATAAAGATTTTTTCGTCCATTCCAAGATAGGATATGCGGCTGCGGAAAGTCTTGTCTTATTCACACTCGTTGTAGGTGTAACGGTTCTTCAATTCAGAACAGCCGGAAAAAAAGTTCATTACCAGTAGATAGGAGAGATAGTTATGAAGCGTACAAAAACAAAAAGTATAGGTGTTCATATTTTACTGATCCTGTGTATTCTGGTTATCAGCCTACCCGTAATATTGGCTCTTATAATAAGTACCCAGAATGAAGCTCAGGTCATGTCCTATCCACCGGGACTGATTCCCGGAACAAATATGATTAATAATTATGTCACCGCCTGGAATTCGGTAAATCTGGGGCGAATGATCTTCAATTCAACAGTAATTGCATTCGGTGTTATCATTGGTAAGGTCACAATGAGTATTCTGGCCGCATTTGCTTTTACCCATTTTGATTTCAAAGGTAAAAACGTCCTTTTCGGAATTATTCTTATAACACTTCTCCTACCGGTTCCGGTGAGAATCGTTGCACTTTTCGATGTTATTAGAACTATGCATCTGATGGATACATATGCGGGACTAATTATCCCTTTCTGGGCGAGTGCCACGAGTATATTTATCCTTATCCAGCGATTTAAGGTGGTCCCTTCCGAATTAATTGATGCTTCCAAAATGGATGGTTGTCATCCTATGCAGTATTTTTTCAAGATACTCCTTCCTTTGACGAGAAGCACCATCGGAGCCCTTGTGGTTATCAATTTCATTTACATCTGGAACCAGTACCTATGGCCTCTTATGGCTACAAACTCAAAGGAGATGCGTGTTGTCCAGATAGGAATTAAAATGCTTATGAGCACCGAGTCCTCCAATAACTGGGGTGTAATAATGGCCGGTGTTATCATCACAATGATTCCCCCTCTGTTGGTATTTATTATAATGCAGGAAAGTTTTATGAAAGGATTTGCACTTCAGAGTGAAAAATAGAAAATGAAATTTTGCATATTGATTCTGTCTGGGCTCATCATGTTTTCATGTGCCGCCACGAGAGTCGACACTTCTGCTGATAGCAAAATAAATCAACAGAGTGTGGTTCAGACAGTTTTTGATAATTCAGCACTTTATCAACAGTTTAATCAGTGGAGAGCAGTAGGACCGGTAATCCCCGGTCTGCTGCAGCCTCTGGTCCCTCAGGGAATGGCTTATTGGGAAGAACAGGATCTAATGATCATTTCCAACTATATGAGTGATGACTCTGCCGGGGCTCTTACTTTTTTGACAATGGATACAGAGCTCCTGGAAAAGACTCTGTTTTTAAACAATAGGGATGGTACTCCCCATAAAGGACACCTGGGAGGTTTGGCTTTAAGTCGTAAATATCTGTGGATTGCGTCTGATTCGGGAATCTATAACATCTTACTGGAAAGCCTTATTTCGACTGGAGATAGGGAGAAGATCTATTTGCCGGAGCTGATTGAAACAGAAACGAAAGGCTCTTTTGCCACATTTCACGATAGTGTTCTCTGGATTGGTGAGTTCACTTTAAAGAATGGTAATTATCCCGTTTCCGAAGCTCATCATTTAGTAACAGCTGCAGGTTCTGAGCACTTCGGATGGCTCGGTGGGTTCACTTTAAATGATGTAAGCGATTTAATGGATTTGGAGAATATTGTTTCGGGTAAGGTATATCCCGATTTCATTCTTTCTATACCGGATAAAATACAAGGTGCTGTTTTTTTTGAAAACAAAATAGTGCTCAGTGAATCCTATGGCAGGAAAAACTATAGCAGACTCCATGTATATGATAATCCTCTATCTGAACCAGCTCAAAAGAATGGGGATAGATCATTCTGGTTTCTCGATGGAGATAACAAAACTGGCGAGATAATTGTACCGCCCATGAGTGAAGCAGTAGTTTTGTACGGGAATAACATAGCTGTATTGTTTGAATCAGCTGCTGATAAATATAGAGATACTGCACTTTTCCCTCTCGACAGTATCCAGTTTCTTCCTATTGCAGCATTTAATACCGGTCATCAGGAATAATAAAAGGAATTTATATGCTTATTATTGGTCATAGAGGGGCTTCAGAATTAGCTCCCGAAAATACTCTGAAATCGATTCAGGTTGCCATTGAATCCAATGTTGATATGATCGAAATCGATATTGCCGTCTGCAGTACAGGTGAAACGATGCTGTTGCATGATGATAAAATCGACAGATGCACAAACGGGCAGGGATATATTGCAGATTTATCTTTTGATTTTTTAAGAAAACTAGATGCCGGGGAGGGAGAATTGATCCCGACCCTGCAGGAGGTTCTAAATCTGATCGACGGACGGCTTCCCCTGAATATAGAGATAAAAGGGAAAGGATCTTCCAATGAAGTTGCAAATATACTCAAGAATGAAATCGCTGAAAAAGGGAGAAGACCCGATGACTTTCTGGTATCTTCTTTTGATCATACTGAGCTTGTCTGCTTTAAGAAAATATGCCCTGAGATCAGGATCTCTCCCATTATAAGCTGCCATCCCGTAAGCCTTGCCGCTCTTGCAGATGATATGGGTGCATGGTCTCTAAATATGAAAAGAGAATATGTCAGTCGGGAAATTATTGAAGATGCCCATAAGAGGGGAATTAAAGTTTTAATATTTACTGTTAACCATCCTGTGGAGCTTTCCAGATTGAAAGAGTTGAAAGTTGATGGTGTTTTTACAAATAATAGATATCGATTATTGGGTTTGTAGTTTCTATTATTATTGATTTTGATAATCAATTAATTAGAAACTCCCCTACTCTCCAGAGACTGGTAGAAAATAAGCTTTCTACCAGTCCGGGTGGATTAAAAGATTCCATTCCAAGTTGAAAAAACAGCTGACACATTTTCGGGTTTAGCACCGGGGCCAAACTCACATTGAGCAATACAGCCTCCCTTTCTCCAAAGAGAGCTTCTAACAGATTTAACAGCTTCTTCAATGTCTTCAACACTGCCAAAAGGAAGCAGGTGCTGCCTGTCCATTTCACCCCAGAAAGTAATTTCCCCACTATATTTTTCAAGGTTATCTATTCCCATACAAAATAGTTGAGAATTCACAGCATCGAGTCCCAGATCAATCAGATGAGGAATTATCTGCAGGATATTACCGTCTGAATGCATAAAGATTTTCTTTCCGTGCGCATGAGCTATATCGATATAGTCTTTATAGAGAGGTTTAAAAATCTGTACCCATAATTCAGGATTGATTAATAAACTTTGTTGAGCACCCCAGTCATCCATAATCATAAGGGCATCCACATCAGTCTCTGCCCAGGCTGTAAGCAGCCGGCAATAAAAAACATGCATCTCCTTCATAAAACTTTTAAGTCCCTCGGGTTCAAACATCAGGTCCATATAAAGCTGTTCGGTTCCGCGAATAAACTGAAGCTGCTCAAAAGGGCGTGGACAGGCTCCCGCCAGAACAAATTGATCTGTTTCCCTGCAGAAATTGTTGATTTTTTCCTTATCAATGGTCAACCACTCTACAGGGACATGAACGCGGCTTGTGTCCTCCCACTCTTCATCATCAGAAGAAACTATCGCCTCTTTTACTTCACCTATAATCCCATCGGCCCGGTTTTCGAAGAGGCATCCCCATTCGTCCACATATTGCCCTATCTTATGGGGATCTCCTTTTGTCTCTGGGATCTCACTGCAGAATCCCGGTGCACGAATGATGTCCCCCGGATATTGATCCTTAATTTCATTCAGTTCTTCAGAATAGTACATTTCCGCCCAGGGAAGAATCCAAAGATCCCTGGGGGCTCGCTCAGGATTCCGGAACTCAAGGGTTTCATATACAAGCTCTCTCGATGTTTTCATAATTCTACTCCTGAGGATGTGTTATATTCCTCTATAATTTCATCAAAGTTCTTCACTCGTTCAATTTTAATCATAGCCGACCCTTTGTATAAAGTTCTTTTAAGACTGAATATAACAGAGATAAATAGATATTGCTTTCTAATCTGTATTGCAATACTATTTCAAACATGACCGAGATAATCCGTACGAAAGAGAGGACCTATATCGAATTCGATGAGGGCTTCCTGAATAATATTATCCATATAGGAAAACTCAATTTGACCGGAGCACAGCATGCTCTCCCTCCCCATCAGCATAGAGATGCTCTGGAAATTTGTTATGTGTACCGGGGTAATCCAATATTTCAGACTGCAGAGAGAGAATATCATCTTAAAGGGGGAGATGTTTTTATCAGCTTTCCCAATGAAATACACAGTTCAGGTAATTATCCCCTGGATAAAATGATACTTTACTGGATTGGAATACAGACCAGTAACCTGAAAGGCAATTTTCTGCATTATAGCGACTCATCGGAGGCGGAGGCGTTCCTCCATGCGCTGCACAATCTGAAAAACCCGAAATTCAGAGGTTCTAAAGAGCTGAAAAGATTTATTGATGAAATTCTGGAACTTTATTTCTCAGAACATGAATTCCGTAACATCCTGATCCGCAACCGCATAAGCGATTTTCTGGTATCAATCATCAATCTCGAAAAGAAAAGCAGCGGAGACAGCTTATCATCCGAAATCAGAGACTGCGTGAATTATATAAGGGAAAATGTATGTCTGACGATCAATCTGAAACAGCTGGCGGAGAAAGCCGGTCTGTCTCTTTCCAGATTCAAGCAGAAGTTCAAGGATGAAACAGGAGTTCCTCCGGGAGAATTCATCATCAGGCAGAAAGTAGAAAAAGCGGCTCTGGAGCTGAAAGAATCAGAAAAAGAGATCACTGAAATTGCCTATGATCTGGAATTCTCATCGAGCCAGTATTTTGCTACCGTATTCAGAAGATACAAAAACTGCAGCCCATCGACGTACAGAAGAAAAAACTGATATTACATCTTTCCCGCAAAGGGGATGATCAAAAAACTACCCCTATTAAAACTTCCACAAGAAAAACCTGCACCACTCTATTAATCCCTTGACATGCTCATCGTTCATGATAATCTGATAATGTATTAATTGAAGAGTGATTCACATGAATACAGACAACAGCATGGAATGGCTCTGCAAGCTGGAAAATGAGCATAAGTATTTTGCTCAAATTTTACTTATTATAGGAGATTTATTTATGTCAACTGTTCCAACATTAAATGGAATCACTTCCAAGATGATCCAGACAGGTCGTATTGAAACTCATGTGCTGTTTAGCGGTGCCGATGATGGTATTCCTGTCGTTTTCATACACGGGAACTTCTCCTCATCCACTTACTGGGAAGAATCCATGCTATCTATGCCGCCGGAATATAGATGTATTGCGCCTGATATGCGAGGATATGGTGACTCTGAAGACTTGCCTGTCGATGCGACACGGGGAGCTCGGGACTGGTCAGATGACCTGAAAGCCCTTTCAGATAAGCTGGGAGAAAAACCCGCTCATCTGGTCGGTTGGTCACTCGGAGCGGCCATGATTATGCAGTTCGCCCTGGATTATCCCGAATCAGTCCTGTCACTGACATTTGTCAGCCCTGTCAGTCCCTATGGCTTCGGCGGAACAAAGGGAATCGAAGGAATATCCTGCTATGATGATTGCGCCGGTTCCGGCGGAGGAGTAGTCAATCCCGAGTTTGTCAGACGTCTGAAAGAGGGAGATCGCAGCACAGAGGACCCCAACTCTCCCCTTAATGTAATCAGATCTTTCTTCTTTAAGGCACCCTATACAGCCAGTAGAGAAAATGATTTTTTATCCTCTTCTCTACTGGAGAAAGCAGGTGATGACCGATACCCGGGGGACATGACCGCTTCAGAGAACTGGCCGAATGCAGCACCGGGAGTCTGGGGGCCCATAAATGCAACCTGTCCAAAATACTTTAATGCCAGCGCCATTGCAGAGATGAAAAAGAAACTGCCCGTCCTGTGGGTACGTGGTGATGCTGACCTGATTGTTTCAGATAATTCTATGTTTGATTTCGGTGCCCTCGGCAAGTTGGAATATGTTCCCGGTTGGCCGGGTGATGAGATTTTCCCTCCACAGCCCATGGTTTCACAAATGCGGGCCGTATTGGACAAATATAAAAAGAATGGCGGGGTATATAAAGAAATAGTTGTTGCCGATGCGGGCCACAGTCCCCACATTGAAAAGCCGGAGCAGTTTATGGAAGCATTTGTGAGTTTTTTGAAAAGATCCTGATTAATAAAACTCAAATGAAAGCATACAGGGGGCAATTATAGTTATTGCCCCTAATTTATTGACTCCTCTTTCCAAGAGATGAAAAAAACAAAAACTGATTATCTGATTGCTGTGCGATTGCATCAATCAGATAATTACAGCTATTCTTCTAAGGTGGTCAACGCCTGGATGGGTCACAAATATATTTGAGGATTTTATTACATAAATGGCTAAAGTGATTAAAAAAGCTCAACAGACGAAACAAGAACTTTTAAATTCAGCCTGTGATCTGTTTTCAAGGAACTGGTATGAAACCGTATCCATCTCGGAAATCAGCAAACATGCGGGAAAGTCCAGCGGATCATTTTATAATTATTTTAAAAGTAAAGAGGATATTTTTCTGGCTCTGCTTGATAGTTTTCTGATCATTTTTGGTGAAGAAATGGGGGGAATTACCGGAGAGACTGTTGAAGCCAGACTAGATAGTTTTTTCAATATAACCATAAAAATAGGTAAAAAATATAAAAAACTGGTTACTTTATTTAGAGAGGGACAATACCGTTATAATGAAATGGAAAAGAGACTGAGGGGCATTTATATGAATGCCCTTTATTCGGTTTATGGTAGAGAACTGTCTGAGTCGGAATATCTCTTTGTAACAGGTCCTCTCAGATTTATCTCAATTAGAAATCTTTACCATAAACGTCCTTATGATATAAATACTTTGAAGAGTATAATTTTAAATGGGCTTTACCCTGATGACGATTTTGGTGCTTCAAAAGTCTTTACCTCATACAATGAAATCGTAGAAGATGAAAAAAAAGCCACAAGAGATATATTGCTTTCCACCGCCATGAAATTATTTGGAGAAGAGGGATATCATCAGGTTAATGTTTATGATATCACCAGGAAATCCCGATTTGCGGTTGGAACGTTTTACAGGCATTTTGAGTCTAAGGAATTGATGCTTGAAGAACTTGTAGAACATATTGGTAGTGAAACCCGCTCTCTGATCAGTAAAAATTTGAGAAAAGATCTGAATCCTCTTGAAACGACAATCCAGGGATTTTTTATTTTCATAAAGATTTTGGAAAAAAATCCTGCTTTCTACACCATCGTCCGGGAGGCAGAATTTGTTCTGGAAGAGAAAGTAGAAGAATATTATAACCGCTTTGAAAATGGGTATTTGAATCAACCCTGTCCGGAAAATATGGATACAGTGACAGTTGCCAATGCTCTCTCCGGTATTGTGCATTACTTCGGAATAGAAGATATTTTCAGTAGGAATATCAAAGATATTGAGAGCATATTATCAACTCTCAGCACTTATTTACAATCGGGAATTTCCCATTGATTATCGGGACAGGCTATGCAGAATATATGCTGAAAACTACAGCACAGAAAAATGAGTCTCTATTAAAACAGAGCTGTCATTATCAGACCAACCACAATTATCAGACAACCGATAATTCTTGGCATATAGAATCTCTCCTTCAGCACTACTGCGCCGAGAATCACACCGAGGGGAATACTCAACTGACGGAAACCAGCAACATAACTGACATTGCTGACAAACTTCATTGAAGCCAGAACCAGCATGTATGAGAGGCAGAGGGCCAGCCCGGCAATGAGGGGGGCAATAATCTTTTTACCCTTATAGTCTTTTATTTCTTTCCAGCCCGATAAAAATATGACAACCAGAAACAACCAGGGGAAAATCGCCAGATTGATAAATTCACTGTAAATAAGGCTCACGGGCATGGTAAAAGCGTTTACATCGAGTAATTTGATGGCTTCACTGTCTATAATAGTATATCCCACAGTACCCAGCGCTCCGGGAAAAACCCAGAATAGTGCAGGATTCATGTAATTCCTGAACTGCCAGGTACGAAAATCTTTAACAGGCATAAATACGCAGCCTATACCGATGAGAATCAAACCGGACAGCGCTTTGAAGGACAAAGGAGTTCCGAGGCTGAATACAGATGTGATCAGAGGCACCACCAGAACCGGTATAGCCCTGATCAATGGATATACCAGAGATATATCCCCATGACGATAAGCCTGAGCCAGACCGGTATAATACAAAGTCTGAAAGAAACCTGTAGCAATTATTAATAACCAGAACCTTGATGGAATAGTCCTTATTGCCCCCAGATTCATTAATAAAAAGGGAGACAGTAAAGCAATGGTGGATAGAGTCACGATAAAAAAGAAAAAGGGAGAGGGTTTTCCTGCTTTCGATATGAGATTCCAACCGGCATGAAGCCCCACCGAAATCAAAATTAAAATGATTGCTGTTATGGACATCTATTTCTCACACTACCGGCATTTACTAAATAGATTATCACTTGAATCAAATTCAGACCGTGTACTGGTTGGCATTTCCTGTTTTACGACGGGAGACATATTAGGGCTCCTTATACTCAAGGGTAAAAAGTTGTTTTATCTTAAACCCCTGTTTGACTGAAAAGTAGAGATGTTTGTTGTTCGTTTATGGATATTCGTGTCTATTACCCGGTAGAATCTCTCAATCCTTTACAGCGGAACGCAGTGGGATTATATCCGGAATAACCCTTAAAGTTCCGGCTGAAATGAAGAGAATCCCGGTACCCGACTGACCGTGCAACAATTTCAATATTGTATGATGTAACCAGGAGAAGCTCCATGGCTTTATCCATGCGATAACGATGGAGGTAATCACGGGGGCTTTCTCCGGTATTCTCTTTGAAGTGATGAGAAAAATAACTTCTCTCGAGACAGACATGGTTTGCTATATCTGCAACAGTAATGGGTTTTGTGTAATTCTGTTCCATATAAAGAAGGGCTTTCTTAACATGTTCATCCATCTCCCGGGATGGATCGGTTAAAGCAAACCTTTCAATTTCACCGATAATTTTCAGTAGATTTCCAATAACACGCCACTGTGATCCGGGAGCATCATTCCTGTTCTCAATAATTTCATCTATATAATAAAAAGCCCGGCATGTATCATCAAAAGAGAGAACAGGAGAATATGGAGTCAATCCCCAAAAAGTTAGAGTCTGGGATATCTCCAGTCCTGTAAAACAAATAGACGATTCGGACCAGAGAGTGTTCTCATCAGATCTGTATCTGATAGAGGTTTGGGGAAATACTATAAAACACTGTCCCGAAGAGATAAAATAATCCCTTCCGTCGATTTGAAGAATCCCCTTTCCCTCTTTTATGAAATTGATCTGACAATGGTCAGACCCTCGGAGTGAGATCTCAAAACCGGGCGGAAAAACTTCTTTTTTGCAGGAAATTACTTCATAAGACATATTATATATAAATATCCCGATTTCGTATTATTGCATAGTATATTCACATGTTACTTACGCGGGAAAGTAGATTTATTACAATTTAAGCAACAATGACCGGTTTTCATAAAAAGAATTCATTGACAGTTGAAAAATGTCGTGTAAACATTACTTACTCGTGTCACTGATACGTGTAAGTAATGTTTTGTTTCTCTCGGGAGAACTACCGTAACGGCATACAAAAGTAGAATAAATCAACGTCAATGGTATATTCCGGAGAATTAATAAACAGGTGTAAAGAAAAAGGAGACAAAGATGAAAAGAGTGTTCACATGGGTATTGCTAATGCTTAGTTCAACAGCATTACTATTGGCAGGTGGTCAACAGGAAAATGTTGAAACAAGTGCAGACAGCAGTAATAAATGGCATGAAGCGCCAATGCTCCATGAACTGGTAGTGGCAGGAGAGTTGCCCTCACTTGAAGAGCGAATGCCCGTATCTGCAGACATCATGGTAGAGCCGGATGTTGTTGAACTTGGGGAATATGGTGGTAGTTTAGCAATGACAACCCACGATCATGCTCACTGGACCTGGGGCCCATTGACTGAACAGGCTATGTTCAGATTCAAACAGGATGGATCAGGTCAGGTCGAAGCCAATGTTGCGAAAAAGTTCTATGCAAATGAAGACGATACAGTATGGACAATTGAACTTCGTGAAGGTATGAGATGGTCTGACGGTGAACCTTTTACAGCAGATGACATTATTTTCTACTATGATCACATGTCTACACCTGCATTGAATGATGACAGAACGCCTGTCGGTGTCGATGAAAAAGGGTATCACAATGCCTTTACTTCAAAACCATACAGGGCATACTATGTTTCTCTTAAGGGTAAGACTTACTGGGCAAAATTTGATAAAGTGAATGATTACAAGATTACAGTAACCTTCGCCGCCCCAAAAGCAGACTTCCCTGAAAGTGTTGCCATTGATAACAAATGGATGTTTGCACCAAAGCATTTCTATAAAGATATTGTCGCCCGTAAAGACGGTGTGACCGATGATTCCTCATTCCCCCTCATTACAGAAGAGCAGGCAATTGCCAATGCCAATAGAATTTTTGAGAAAGAATGGGCTGCTTATTCAAAAATGGGAAAAAGTACGGGTTACTATAACTGGGACTACTACCAGGTACCCCAGCTCAGAAGTTTTATTGCAACCGAGAACAACTGGAATAAAGTGGGAGAGTTCTATGAGTTGGTTAGAAATCCTTATTTTTTCAAAACTGATTCTGAAGGCAATCAATTACCCTATCTTGACAGTATTAAAATCGAAATAATCAATGAGAAAGAACAGATTGTCCTTAAATCTACTGCCGGTGAATATGACATGATTCCCGTCTCATCAGCAGGAAATAGTGACAGCAGAGTATCAAACAAGGAATTCGCTGTCGTGGCTACAGCTACAAAAGACACTCATAGTATTGTCAAATGGATCACCAGCTACTGGGGAACTGTTAAAGCCATTCAGTTAAATCAGACTGTAAAAGATGAGAATAAAAGAGCCTTATTCCAGGACAAACGATTCAGAGAGGCCCTTTCTATCTGTGTTGACAGAAACCTGCTGAACGCGACTCTGGCAAACGGACAGTCCGAGCCGTCACAGATGTCTGTACCCGAAGGAATGATTGGTTATGATAAAGAATGGTCAAAAAAATGGACAGCATATGATGTAGCAAAGGCCAACACACTCCTCGACCAGATCACCGAACCCTGGAATGGAGCTAAAGGGACATACCGTTTAATGAAGGGAACTAAAGAAGAGGCTGAAATCATTGTTCTTCTTGAAAATCCTGCATCAGAAGGGGGAATATTCTCACTGCTGAGATCAGCTTATGCTAATATTGGTGTGAAATTATCAGAAAAACTTGAAGAGGACATACCAAGGGCTATTCTGGCAAACGATATTGATGCACAACTGAAGCCTCTAACCTGTATCACACCGGCTCTCAGATCGGATGATGTTGTTCCCATGCGAAACTACCAGGCCTGGTATGGTGCATACGGTAAATGGTTTGAAGATGGAAAATCAACAAATAATGGCGGTGTAGCTCCAACAGGAGATATGCTGAAACTGGTTAATGCCTATGAGAACATCAGAGCGGCGGCCGGACCTTCCCGGAATAAAATAGTCAGTGAAAATGTTCAGAAGATTTATGATCTGCATAAAAAGAATTTATGGGTTATCGGTTACTTGAAGCCAGCACCCAACCGCTACATAATTTCCAATGAATTAAAAAACTTTAAGGGACAGCTTATAAGTTCTGATGAGTATAGATATGAAAATATCGTCAGACCAGAACAGTTGTACAAAGTAAAATAAGACCTTGCATACCGGGTGGTATTTTGAACCACCCGGTACTTTACCTGATGACATAAAAATTAAAATGATAGCGGTGAATTAGAATGTTAAAATTTATTTCAAAACGATTGTTAATGGCCTTATTGACAATATGGCTTATAACCTTCGTTGTCTTTTTTGTTATACAGCTGCCGCCTGGTGATTTTGTTGATACCATGGTAACAAGCATGATTGCGGAAGGGGAAACAGTAACGGCATCAGACATAGCCATTATGAAAGCTACCTACGGCATGGATCAACCCATGATTTCACAATACTATAATTGGATTTCGGGTGTTGTGACCGGAGACTGGGGGATATCCCTCTATTACAATCAGAATGTATTAAAACTCATAAATGAAACACTGGGCAATACACTGTTACTTTCCTTTATTACTCTGATCTTTACCTACGCCGTATCAATTCCCATAGCCATATATTCAGCAAGACATCAATATTCCCTGTTTGATTATATATTCAGTTTCATTGGCTTCCTCGGAATGGCAATACCAAACTTTCTCCTGGCTATTCTGCTTATGTTTGTATCCTACAAGTGGCTGGGAAGACCCATTATGGGACTGTTTCCTGATGGCGGTGTAACGGACTGGGCCAGTTTTCTTGATTTTTTATCAAGACTGGTTATCCCGGTTATTGTAATAGGAACAGGTGGAACATGTGCTCTTATACGTACAATACGTGCTCAGATGCTGGATGAGCTGGAAAAACCTTATGTCTTAGCTACCCGTGCAAAAGGTGTCAGTGAGCATACTATTACCTATAAGTATTCAATGAAATCCGTACTGAATCCGATCGTCAGTGGTCTTGGCCCCATGATCAAGGGGATTTTCACAGGATCAACGATTACAGCCATCGTATTGATGCTTCCTACCAATGGTCCAGTACTCTTAAAAGCCCTACAGACTCAGGACTTTTATGTTTCAGGAGGTATTTTACTCATTTCGGCTATTTTAGTTGTTCTGGGTACGGTTCTATCGGACATATTACTGGCGGTTCTCGACCCCAGGATTAAAACAATGGAAGGGAAGAATTGATGAGCAGCACATTACAAAATCTTAGAACCTTCCTCCATAGTATTAAAGATAAGAAACTCCGGGAAGAAAGAAAAAGACAGAAAGAAATTCGAAGACAGGAAAAATATTACATGGCTTCTCAATGGAGCCTGATGTACCGTAAATTGATCAAACACCACCTGGCTGTAATCAGTTTTATCATACTGGGTTTATTATATTTCGGAGCCATATTTGCGGGTTTTCTGGCACCCCAGGGGCTTGAAGAATACTCCGGAACCTATTCAAACGCTCCTCCGAGCAAGGTACATCTGTACCATGAAAATGTGTATATCGGCCCATTTGTCTATGCATATTCAATATCCTATGATGATTATGAAAACAAAATATTTAAAGAAGATAAAAGCATACCCCATAAAATTGATTTCTTTGTAAAAGGGACTTCATACAAAATTTTAGGATTTATAAAAAGTGAGACCCATTTATTCGGCATAGACAACAGCACAGTACCAGAAGGGAAGGAAGCTGTCTCCTTTATGTTATTTGGATCTGACCAGCTGGGCCGTGATCTCTATTCCAGAATATTACTGGGAAGTCAGATATCTTTAACGGTACCCCTGCTTGGAACCTGTCTCACATTCTTTCTGGCTCTTATTCTTGGTGGTTTATCGGGATATTATGGCGGATGGGTTGATATAGTGATACAAAGAATTATTGAAGTCCTCATGTCTTTCCCTTCCCTACCACTTTGGATGGCCTTATCCGCGGCAATCCCACCGGGTGTGGCAGTTACCAAAGTATATATCTATATTGTAGTTATTATGTCCCTTATAACTTGGCCAGCTCTTGCTCGAATTGTCCGAAGCAAGTTCCTGTCCCTTAAAAATGAAGATTACATCACTGCTGCAAGGCTTATAGGTGTCAGTGACATAATGATAATATTCAAGCATCTGATCCCGGGATTTATGAGTTATTTAATTGTTAGTCTAACTCTTGCCATTCCAAGTATGATCATTGGTGAAACAGCCATGAGTTTCCTCGGGCTGGGTATGCGTGCACCAGCCACCAGTTGGGGGGTGTTGCTGCAGGAGTCACAAAGTATCTCAAGCATTGCAAACAATCCCTGGAAGTTGATCCCTGTTCTGTTTGTTATAATCACAGTTTTAGCATTTAACTTTTTAGGTGATGGTTTACGCGATGCTGCTGACCCATATAAATAAGTAAGGTTGAATATGAAAAATAATATAAAAGAAAACAATGAAATTATTATAGATATAAAAGATATGACCATTGAGATTCCCCTGGACGAAGGTCTGCTCACACCGGTAAGAGGGCTGAGTTTTGATATCAAAGCCAATGAAACCCTGGGTCTTGTGGGAGAATCAGGCTGTGGTAAAAGTTTAACCTCAAAAGCTATTCTCGGAATAAATAGCAGCAAATGCAAAACCGGCGGAGAGATTAACTTTTTCAGTGAAGGTAAAATGATAAACCTTCTAGACAGTAAAGCCGTTTCTCAAAAAGAAATGCGGAACATAAGAGGAAAAGTCATTTCAATGATTTTCCAGGAACCTATGTCAGCATTTTCTCCACTATTCACCGTGGGAAACCAGCTCAGCGAGGCTGTAATACTTCATATAACCAAAGATAAAGTAAAGGCCAGAGATATTGTTATCAAAATGATGAATCGTGTAGGCATTGCTAATTCGGAAGAGCGCTATAAACAGTATCCTCATGAATTCTCCGGGGGAATGCTGCAAAGAGCTTTAATAGCCATGGCCCTGGTGTGCAGTCCCAAACTGCTTATTGCCGATGAACCTACTACAGCCCTTGATGTAACCATACAAGCTCAGATACTTGAGCTGATGAAAGAGCTTCAAAAAGAGTTCAGAATGGCAATATTATACATCACTCATGATCTGGGTACTGTAGCGAGAATGTGCGATAAAGTGGCGGTCATGTACCTTGGCCGTATTGTTGAGTTTGCATCAGTCAAAGAGATATTTGCCAATCCTCTGCATCCCTATACAAAAGGATTGATGGGCTCAGTTCATAAGATAGGCAGTGCCAAGGATAAGCTGGCATCAATCGAGGGAACTGTACCCCTTGCCATGAACCTTCCGGACCGCTGTTCTTTTTATGACAGGTGTGTCCTAAAAGACGAAGCGAATTGCAACCGTATAGAACCGACACTTGTGGAAGTGAGTAAAGACCATTTTGTGAATTGCTATAACCTTGATCAAATTAAAAAGCAGGAGGCGGAGAATGTCTGATATCATACTGAAAGTCCATAAACTGAATAAAGTCTTCTTCTCAAAAGGCACTGAACTCAAAGCAGTTAACGATCTCAGCTTCGAAGTTAAAAAAGGTGAAACCATCGGGATCGTAGGTGAGTCAGGATGTGGAAAATCCACATTGGGCCGATGTATAGTCAACAGCATAGCTGCTACCAGCGGAAGCATATTATACAACTCTTCTGAAAATATCGAATATGACATCGCAAAAATTGACAAAAAAAGTCTTAAAAAAGTAAGAAAAGAAATTCAGCTGATTTTCCAGGACCCATACTCATCACTCAATCCTAGAATGTCTGTTTTTGATATTATCTCCGAACCCCTGAAGGTAAATTACAAATTGCCCAAAAGAGAAGTCGAAACACGGGTAAAAGCCATTGCAAAAAAAGTAGGATTAAATCCAAGTTATTTGAAAAGATACCCTCATGCTTTTTCCGGTGGACAGCGGCAGAGAATAGGTATTGCCAGAGCTCTGATATTTGAACCGGAACTGATTGTCTGTGATGAGGCTGTATCAGCCCTGGATGTTTCTGTTCAGGCACAGGTAGTAAACCTGTTGAAAGATCTCCAGAACGAACTTGGTTTAACCTATTTATTCATAAGTCATGATCTCTCAGTAGTAGAATATATTGCCGACAAAATAGGTGTTATGTATCTCGGAAAATTAGTGGAATATGCTGCAACCGATGAGATGTTCAAAAACCCTCTGCATCCCTATACAGAAGCACTGTTATCTGCCGTACCTATAGCAGATCCGAACATAGAAAGTTTACACATTCCTCTCGAAGGAGAGATTCCAAATCCGGTAAATCCTCCTGGAGGTTGTTTTTTTCATACGAGATGCAAATACTGCGTTGAGAAATGTAAAACAGAAAGTGTAGAACTGATTGAAATAGAAAAAGGCCGTTCTGTTGCCTGCCATAGAGTGAAAGAACTGAATCTGCAGGGAATCATATAAATTGAGAAAAAGGGATCGATGATGAAGAAGGTTACAAGTTTTGACGTGGCAAAAGAAGCGGGCGTATCCCGGGCGACGGTCTCATATGTTTTAAATAATGTAAAAAAAGAAAATATTAGCGACAAAACTAAAGAGAAAGTTATGAAAGTTGTTCGAGAGCTGGGGTATGTCCCAAATGCAGCCGGCAAAGCTCTGGCCAGTAAACGAACAAGGAATATTGGTCTCGTCTGCCTCGAAAGCCATATGTCCCATTCTTTCCTCCTTCAGATTATAAATGGACTGACAAAGATCGTCCGAAAACATGATCTTCGCCTTCTCATTGATACAATCCCCGATGGAGCAGGCGGCCATGCAATTCTAAACCTCAGTCAGACTAAAAGTATTGACGGACTGGTTCTTTTCGAAACGAGAGAGCACGATAAAGAGCTGCAGACTCTTATAGATGAGAAATTTCCTGTGGTCATAATCGGTGAGTATTCAAACAAAAGAGTCTGCTCAGTTGATGTTGATGTTCCCGCTTCCGCCCAAAAAGCTGTAGAACATCTAATTGAACTGAATCACCGCAAAATTGGCTGTATTACCAATTCGCCATTAATCTACACCGCTGGAACCGGACGTCTCAACGGATATAGAAAAGCCCTGGAGAATGCAGGGATAGAATACGATGAAAGCATTGTCCGTTATGGAGAATTTACTGCTCAAAGTGGTTTTGAAGCAATGAATGATCTACTGATGAATAAAGGAAATGAGTTCACTGCTATGTTTGTGGCCAGTGATACTGTTGCATTTGGAGCCATGAGAGCTATTGATGCGGCGGGACTTAGAATTCCCGAAGATATAGCCGTCATGGGATACGACAATGTGCCTATTGCGAAATTCAGCAATCCTCCCCTTTCAACTGTTCATTTTTCTGGAATCCAGATGGGTATGGATGCCGGAGAAATGCTTATTGAACTGATAGATGACAAAATCAAACCCGGAGTAAGAAAACTTCAGGAAATTAAAATAATGAAAAGACAGTCAACCATAGGAATATTATAATTATGAATAGAAAATACACAGTGTTTATTGATTGCGGCGATACTCTCGCTGACGAAAGTACAGAAATATATATAAAGGGTGAACTGGTCAAATCGGCTGACCTGATTCCCGGTGCGAAGGAATTGATTCTGACACTCAAAGAAAAAGGCTACCGAGTGGCCCTGGTGGCAGATGGGCTGACTCAGTCCTTTAGGAATATCCTGAAACAGCATGATCTCTGGGATAAATTCGATTGTCACACAATTTCGGAAGAGGTGGGTGTCAATAAACCACACCAGAATATGTTCAGAACTGCCGCTGAAGCTCTTGGAATCAAAGATGAGGATTTTTCTTCCATACTCATGGTGGGTAATAATCTGAGCCGCGATATAAAAGGAGCCAATGCCCTGGGAATTAAAAGTGTCTTTCAGTCCTGGTCTCCCCGTTATCCCAGGGAGCCATCTGAGCAGAGTGAATCTCCCGATTATACTATCGAAAAACCTCTTGATCTTCTGCTCCTTCTTGAAAAGCTGGAAGGGTCATGACCTGCAACTGAATTTACAAATAATATAAGTAACTAAACGTTTCAAAAATAAAAAAAACTCTATAGCAGGACAATAACAGAGTCCGGACGTCATAGAAATAAAGGATTAAATTAATGAATGAAAATACACGTATAAAGGACAAAATGCGGAGTGCATATACTCCTCAGCAATGGCTGGGTGTTCAGATTAACCAGATTTATGATCGACGTTTCACAGAGATAGTACAAATAGAAAAATGGGATAAAAAAGAATGTTTTTACCGGGAGCCCGGTAAGTATGACTGGATCGATAGTGAATGGAAAGATTATACAGCGGGAGAGAACTGGGGCGGTGATAAACGCACAGCATTTTTCCGGACTGAAGTAACAATTCCTGCTGGTTTTGATAAGAAATACACTGTTTTAAATTTAAACCCCGGCGGTGAAGGTGTTTTAAAAGTAGACGGGATATACACCGGAGGCCTCGATATTAAACATGATGTCATATTTCTGACAGATTGCGCAAAAGCCGGCGATAAATATAATCTTGAAATCGAAATTTACTGTAACGAAATGGAAGTAGATGCTGTTATCCACAATTTTTCAGTTTCAGAAATATGTGTTCTTGACAGAGAAATAGAAGATTCCTTTTATGACTTCATTTGTTTATTTGATATTATGGAAACCCCTCAGGCAAGTTCAGAAGTAATAGCCTTTTTACTGATCGAATTAAGAAATGCAATGGCAGTTATTGATTTTTCTGAAAAAAGTGAGTCCGTGTTTAAGCAGGGCCTTATTTCAGCAGCAAAATATCTGAAGGATCATGTTTACGATTCTGGTCGATTTCCTGTTGAGGGACGTTTAAACATGGTCGGTCATAGCCATTTAGACCTTGTTTATCAATGGGATTACAATGAGTTCCTCCGAAAGATCGGGAGAACCCACTCCACAGTACTCAATATGATGAAGGAATTTCCCGATTATCTTTTCTCTCAGAGTCAGCTGAAACTTTATGAGGATTTAAAAACACTCTATCCGGAAATTTACAATAGACTGAAAGGCCGGGTGGCAGAAGGAAGATGGGAAGTTATTGGAGGAATGTATGTAGAACCTGACTGTAATCTGATTTCAGGTGAATCTCTTATACGTCAACTCCAGCTAGGTCTGCAAATTACACATGATGAGTTTAACCAGAGTTCATCTGTCTGCTGGCTTCCCGATGTATTCGGTAATGCCTGGTTTATTCCTCAGATATTAAAAAAAGCTGGATTTAAATATTTCATTACGAATAAACCGGTTATCTGGAATGATACAAATGAATTCCCTCACAGTTCTTTCTGGTGGGAAGGACCAGACGGTTCAAGAATCCTGGCACATTTACCATCTACACATTTTGGAGCCAATGTTAATCCTGATGTAATGCTTACAAACTGGAATGAATACAAACAGAAATCAGTCAGTAAAGAAGCAATTTACAACTATGGCTATGGTGATGGAAGAGGCGGACCTAACAGAAAAGACCTACTGACTTCAAGAAGATTCAGAAAGTGTCCGGGAATCCCTAAATCCGAACTTACTCATGGTGAGGAATCATTCAAAAGAATTGAAGCTGATATAACAAAAATTCCTGTATGGAAGGATGAAATCTACCTTGAAACACATCGGGGAACATACACAACTCAGGCAAAGTTAAAAAAGAATAACAGAAGAGCTGAAATCCTATATAAAAATGTAGAAGTCCTCTCCGCCCTTGCAAGTCTCGATGGAGCAGTATATCCGGCGGATGAATTACTGGAAGGCTGGAAAATAATACTCAAAAATCAGTTCCACGATATACTGCCGGGATCCCATGTAAACACCGCCTTTCATGATTCTATAAAGGATTATGATAGAGCCTTTGAAATTGGTGAATCTTTATTTGACAGGGGTCTCAAACAACTTATTGCCAGAGAAGAAGGAAAAAATTCTGTAGCCGTTTTTAATACTCTGTCATGGGAACGAAGTGATAATGTAGAAATGATCTTCCATGTCTCGGGGATTACCAATCCCATTGTCCTTGACAGCAATGGAGTTGAAATACCTTCACAAATAATTAAGCAGGAAGGAACGATTATCAGTTTAATTGCTGCTGTAGAAAATATTCCTTCTTTCGGGTACAAAGTTTTCAGCCTTGCTGATGGAAAATCTGCATTTGACTCTCCCTTTAACTATTCAGAAAATAAAATTGAAAATGATTTTTTTGTAATTGATTTTTCTGATGATGGTTCAATAGCAGCTATTTTTGACAAGACAAATAATAAGCAGATTATTTTACCCGAAGGTGGAGCTAACAAATTCCAGATGTTCGAAGATGTTCCTGGAAAATATGCGGCATGGGATATTGTTCCTACATATAAAGATAGAGAATACCCCATTCCAGCTGTTGAAAAAACAGAAATAGTTGAAGATGGGCCCGTAAGACTTGTACTTAAACAGGTACGGAATTTTTATGAATCCCGTATTGAGCAGAAAATAGTTATTTATAGAAATTCTCCAAAAATAGATTTTATTACAGATATCGACTGGACAGAGAGAGATCGTTTATTGAAAGTAGGATTCCCTGTAGAAGTAAACGCCATGAGAGCCGCCTATGATATGTCATATGGATATATTGAACGGCCTACACACGATAATACATCATGGGATGCTGCTAAATTTGAAGTTGCGGCTCATATGTGGGCTGATGTTTCTGAAGGTGATTATGGTGTGAGTATACTTAATGACTGTAAATATGGTTTTGATATTTCAGGAAATCTTATGCGGATGACTCTTTTAAAAGGACCCCGGTATCCAGATCCCTTAGCAGATATTGGGCATCACAGTTTTACATACAGTCTTTTCCCCCATAAAGGAGACTGGAGAAGTGCTGAAACACCACAAAAAGCATGGGAACTGAATGATAAACTTCTTACAGTTCCAGTTACCGGTGAAGGCATTTCAGAAAAATCATATATAAAAATTGACGGTGACCATGTCATGCTTTCCGCATTGAAGCTAAGTGAAAAAGGTGATGCTTTAATTATCAGAGTTTACGAAGATCAGAACAAAAGAGGTCCGGTGAAGATTTCTTTCCACAAAGAGATGATTGAAGCGGCAGAATGTGATCTGCTGGAGAATGAAATCGAGGAAGTCATAGTTCAAAACGGCATGATTGAATTTGATATTAAACCTTACGAAATTCGGACTTTTAAAATAAAATTCTGATCCTCAGCTGCTTGCTGATGATAAGACTGAGTGGAATTTATATGAACAGAAAAAATATTATCAGAATACCAGACCTTCTTCAGGCTGAAACTGAAGAAGGATGGATCTCATTACATCTGAATGGTGATTCCTGGGATGGAAATGGAATAACAGTAACAACCCTTCCTGAAAATGAAACTGTTAAAGTATTGCTTCATTCTCCGGATATTGCTGTAAAAAGGCTCCTCTGCTCCTGGAAAGCCGATTTCTCACCGGGAGTGAAAATCCTCGGAGACCACTGGGAAAGAGGTTATGGAGATCTTGAATGGAGGGGTATCGTTCCACAACGGATAATGCCCTGGTATTTCCTGATCAATCAGGGAGAGTCCACAACCGGTTTCGGAGTAAAAACAGGGACCCGTTCCATGTGTTTCTGGCAGCTTGACTCCCAGGCGATAAAGCTCTGTGTTGATGTCCGTTGCGGCAGCCGAGGTGTGAATCTGGGAGAGAGAGTTCTTGAAGCAGCAGTCATTGTTCGCAGAAACAGCAAAGATGGCGAAAATCCTTTTACTGCAGCTCAGAACTTCTGTTCACTGCTATGTGAAAAACCGGTCCTTCCTGATTTCCCCGTTTACGGGGGCAACAACTGGTATTACGCCTATGGAAAGAGCTCCCATGATGAAATTATCAGAGATTCCGGGCTGATCTCATCTCTCTCGGAAAATACCGAGAACCGTCCTTTTATGGTAGTTGATGACGGATGGCAGACTGCCTGGGGAGGGGATACTCAGAATGGAGGTCCCTGGGACAGGGGTAATTTCAGTTTCCCCGACATGAACGGCCTGGTAGATGATATGAAAAGATCAGGAGTAAGACCGGGAATCTGGTTCCGACCACTAAAAACAGTAGCAACGATTCCTACAGGTTTCCAGCGCCATAAAGATCACGGGGCTATTCTTGATCCCAGTATCCCCGAGGTTCTGGATCTTGTGGGAAGGGATACAGCGCGGTTTGCAGATTGGGGATATGAGCTGATAAAACATGACTTCTCTACTTATGATATTTTCGGTAACTGGGGATTTGAAATGGGAAGTTCTCTTATTAAAGACAGCTTTGTTTTCAATGACAGAAGTAAAACTACTGCTGAAATTATATTGAACTTCTACAAAACCATTGCTGATAATGCCGGAAATGCACTTGTGATCGGCTGTAATACAGTGAGTCATCTCTCGGCAGGGATTTTTGCCGTCCATAGAACCGGTGATGATACAAGCGGTCGAGTCTGGGAAAGGACCAGGCTGATGGGTATCAACACTCTTTCACACAGGATGATTCAGCATAACAATTTTTATGCCTGTGATGCTGACTGTGTCGGACTGACAAAACAGATCCCCTGGGAGCTGAATCGTCAGTGGCTCGAACTTCTCTCGAAAAGCGGGACTCCCCTATTTGTCTCTGCAGATCCGAAGGATATAAATAAGAGAGAGAAAGAAGCACTGAAAGCAGCATTCACCAGGGCTTCAAAACCTCTAGCTGCGGCAGAACCACTGGACTGGATGGATACAACCTGCCCTGTCAGTTGGAAACTGGATGGAGAGAATGCAAACTATAATTGGTTCTCAGAGAAGGCAATAGGGAAAAGTATAGAACTGATACCCGAATCACTCTTCCATTAGGAAGAAAACAATTGGTTTTGTATGCAATCGGGAAAAGGTATGAACAATACATATTTTAAAAGTGACAATGAAGATCTGGAAAAAGCATTCAGGATTGCTTCAGGCGATATCGCCGGAAACATATCTCTCTATAAAGCTGAGTTCCTGCAACAGGAGGAATCCGTACTCATGGCAGGGATGTCCTATAATCGCCCCTGGACAAGGGATGCTGCCATTAATGTCTGGAACGGCTTCGGCCTCATCAACAGGGAAATATCCAAAAAAACACTTATTTCCATGCTCACAGAAGATGAGTTCGGTAAAAGAATCGGCGGGCAGTATTGGGACGCCATAATCTGGGTGACCGGTGCCTGGAATTTCTATCTTTACTCGGGCGACCGCTCTTTTCTGGAAGAGACAATGACAATTTCCCTTAACAGTCTTAAGTATTTTGAAAATACAGAATATGACTTTGAAACGGAACTTTTCCGTGGAGCACCCTGTTATGCCGATGGCATTTCAGCCTACCCGGATCGTTATACATCAGTAGGTTCTAATCATGATATACAGTATTGGGCTGAAAATAACAGAGAGCTCAGTCATGATAAGGGAGAAGGTCTGCCTATAGAGGCACTTTCAACCAACTGCCTCTATTTCAACGCATATAAACTCCTGTCTGTCATGGCATCTGAGCTTGGGATTGAAATTGACCCTTTATGGAATGAAAAAGAGAGAAAGATAAAAAAGGCAATAAATAATCAGCTCTGGATGGAGGATAAGGGTTATTACAGATACTTTACTGATCCCTGGAATGGTTCTGATGCTCAGGATGGCCTGGGACACAGCCTTGCCATTCTATTTGGAGTCGCAGATGAGGAACAACAGGAAAAGATACTGAAAAACCAGCATATATCTCCCATGGGAATTCCCTGTCTGTGGCCTGTTTTTGACCGCTATAATGACAGAGATGACCATGTAGGCCGTCATAATGGAACAGTTTGGCCCCATATTCAGGGGTTCTGGGGATCTGCAGCGGCCGGGATCGGTAATAAAAGCAACTTTGAAAAAGAGTTGAAGACATTAGCAGGTTTTGCTGTCAGGGATGGTCAGTTTGGAGAAGTCTTCCATCCTGAAACAGGATTAGAATACGGAGGACTGCAGGAAAATTCAGAAGGAGTGATAGAGGAGTATTTTTTTTGTCATCGTCAAACCTGGAGTGCTACGGCCTATTTAAGACTTATACTTACAGGTCTCTTCGGGATGAACTTCTCACCCCTTGGTATACATCTTTCTCCGATTGTACCGCCGGATTGTTCTTTTGCTCAACTTCAAGGACTTGATTACAGGAAAATGAAACTCAGTATAAGAATAAATGGAAACGGAGAACAGATTCAGAGTTTTTCAATGAATGGGAAGAGCTTTAACAGACCGTTCATTCCTTCAGATCTTGAAGGCGAGGTTTCTGTTGAGATTATTTTGAAATAAGGAATTAGAATAAATAATGGAATGGATTGTAAAAACCGGACAAAAAGTTAATGTAGAATTAGTGGCTCATAGGGGAGCCAACGGGGAAGCTCCTGAGAACACAATATCAGCTTTTAATATCTGTCAGGTACGGGATATAGATTATGTTGAGATTGATATCAGATCCAGCCTTGACGGCGTTCTCTACAATCACCACGATAAACGTCTTGGAAGAACATCTAATGGAAAGGGGCTATTTAGACTCAGAAGATCTTCTTATATTGACAGTCTCGATGCGGGTTCCTGGTTTTCTGAAGACTTTGCCGGAGAGAAAATCCCAAGAGTAGAAGATATTCTCATGGCTGTCGGAAAACGTACAAAACTTTTTTTTGATGTAAAATCCTGCAATCTGAAAAAATTATTGTCACTGATAAAAAAATACGAGATGCAGGATAGGTGTTTTTTCTGGTTCAAAAAGGAACATATGGTCAGATCATTCCGAAAAACAGCACCCCATATGGCCTTGAAAATAAATTGCGACACACCAGAACGTTTATCTGAATTGAAAGCCCGGTACAATCCTCAGATAATTGAGTGTCATTTAAAAAACGTCAGCAATAAAATGGTTGATGAATGTAAAAACCTGGGCTTAAAGCTGATGATCAACTATGGTGAATATGACATGGAACGCTTTAATAAAGCCCTGGAATCAGGAGCTGATATGATTGTTCTGGACTATCCAGTCAAATATTTAAAAGACCTTCAATAATTGCCCCGGAGATAACCCGGTTTCATTATATAAATAAAGATCCCTGAAGGATGGAGTTTTTCAATCTTCCATCCTTCGGACAACTCAACATTCTGTTTAGAATCAGAACGATGCATCGGGACCTTCACATACTTATAAATCTATCTCTAAACCATCCCAGGCAACTTTGAAACCTTCAGGTTCCATCAGGGAAACAAGTTCATCATGAAGTAATCCACCTCCATGAGAAAAATGCGTCAGAATCCACTGTGTATCTGAATCAGATAGTGAGATTTTATCGGCTTTTTCTCTAAATTCAAGAACATCGGGAAATCCCATATGGTATTGACCGCGTGATCGATTTGGTCCTTCCGTACATTCACTGATAACCATATCGACCCTCCTGTCCTTGAGGAATTCCCAAGTTTCCTCTTCATAAAACCCTGTATCACATGTATAAAGAAGGCTTTTACCATCTTTTTCAATTATATAGTTCAGGGGAAACTGATCCGGTCTGTGATTTGCCTTCAGAGTTGTCACCGAATATGGTGGCAAAGATAGAGTTTCAAAAGGACGAACTTCATTCATCAATCCCTCGAAATCACTCAAAGGGCTCTCCATTGCTTTCTTCATAATGGCTATACACTCAGAATTCCCAAGGACCTTCAGGTTTTCGATTACAGGTGGTACAGCATAGGGATGAATAATGTATTCAATTTCACCGGGACTTAGATGGTCTGCATGGGAATGAGTTATCAGTAAATATTTCAGTTCATGCATCTTCAAATTGTATTTATGGGCATGAATCAGAGAATCAGGTGGTAAATCGACTTTCAAAAGATCATCAATCTGAATGGAACATCTGGTTCTCAGATTTTTTACACCTAATTGCCCTGCTTTCCGACATGCAGGGCAATTACAGAACAATGCCGGCCAGCCTTCAGCAGCACAAGTGCCGAGTATTTTAATTTTCAATATGATCTCCTTATTTACATATATTTTTCCGGGCGCCGCCCTCTTTGAAGGTTTAATTTTACAGTAAAAACTCCGAAAATGATTAATTAAAAGTAAACTCTTGAGATAATTTCATTCATTATCCATCTCCTCTAAGGTTTACATCACCGTTGCTGCAAAACTGGCTGATATGGAAATGTTTCTTCATTAACCTCAGATTAGGTATTTGTCTCAAAAACAAAAAATATTAATTCATATCTTCAAAAACAACACATTGTATGATAATCTGACATATAGATAAGGGAGATTAGAAATGAACATAGACAAAAATTGTATGTATTGTACCCGTGATCACAGAGTTTCGGACTTGATGATTGAAATAGCCGAGTTAAAAGTCACCACCTTTTTCTTTTTCAAGGAGCAGACTCACCCGGGGCGATGCATCGTTGCTTATAACAAAGGACATAAGGGTGAATTATTTGAATTGGACACTCAGGAAAGACATGACCTGATGGATGACATGGCAAAGGCATCTGAAGCCATACAGAAAGTATTTAATCCAGACAAGCTGAACTATGCTTCATTTGGAGATAAGGGGCCTCATATCCATTTCCACCTGGTACCCAAGTATAAAGATGAAGCTAAATGGGGTGCCATCTTTGATATGATGCCCGAAGAAAAAAAGTTCCTCGAGGATTCACAATACAAGACCCATATTGAAGCTCTCAGAAAAGCGTTATAAAAAAAAGAATCTTCCTGTCTATCAGACAGGAAGATTGAACGGACTCCTATTATAGGAGTATGGAAAACACTACATCCAAAATGTCCGTAACATCATTGCTCTCTATGATACTGTGTGTTTTACAACAGTCTTTAATACAGGATCTAGAATCAGTTCCCTGAGGACTAAGCCGGGATCGAGAAGATAGATACGGATGATCTTTTTCTCTAGTTCGGAATGTTCAAAATCAATGTAACGTGATGTATATCCATGGATAACATTATACTGCCACTGGGGAGAGAACTCGTCTGCCTGGACATCAAATACCACAGGTTCAGCCTTATCAATTGAGACAGCATATCGAACCCCGCGGCCGGCATGTATGCGCTGGTTAGGTAATGACCTGATCAGAAGTCTACTGCTGCCGGCGGGGATCTCAATCGAATATTCCACCCATGGTGCATCAGAAATCTGCCCTGTACTGAGGGATGGTGCCGTGAAGGGAAAAGCGCAAATTCCGGTCCCTGTACCGAGTCCCGGTAAAGG
This sequence comes from Oceanispirochaeta sp. M1, assembly GCF_003346715.1. Taxonomy (NCBI): domain Bacteria; kingdom Pseudomonadati; phylum Spirochaetota; class Spirochaetia; order Spirochaetales; family Spirochaetaceae; genus Oceanispirochaeta; species Oceanispirochaeta sp. M1. The sequence goes on along the minus strand of NZ_QQPQ01000043.1, from coordinate 5,099 downwards.
AACAATATCTGAATGTCTGCCGTCTCCCCGGGCTGTATAATCACCGGCAGAGAGAGTCTTGAGGTGTTCTGCCGGTAATGGGAGAGTCATACTTAAACGAAGCTCTGATATAATGATTAAAGGGTCCCGGAGATCAAGAACCAGTTGATTCCTCCCTTTATTCACCTTGACTTTTGCCATCCTGCACCAAGTAGGGGGAGTCATCTTAGTATGCCAGGCATTTCCAAAGTGGGGAATGTCACATTCCCAGGGACTCTCATTGAATTTTCCAGTGAGTTTCGGAACCGGGACTTCTCCAGAGTAGGAAGATTCGCTGTAGCTGGGCTTGGTCGTTCTCACCCAGATATAACTGATCCCCTCTTGTTCCGAATTCCAGCTGAAAACGGCTTCCCCCCCCTCTTCGCTGCCGGATAAACCATCATTTTCATATTTAACACCCTTTGCTGTCTCAGCGTCATGGAGTGAAAAAATAAGTTCTGATACTGCATTCCTGCTCTCTTCGATCAATTTCTCCGTTGCATAGGGTGATTCAGGGCGGTTAAAACGCGGTTGACATGTCATGAAGTTTTCCCATTTTCCATTTCCCGACGAATTATAACGTCTGTCCAGCTGCTTCAACTCATCTGCAGCTTTCCTGGAAGAATCAACATCCTTCATTGCAGCGGAGACATCCCCCCGGACTGCATTAATTTGACTCCGTCGGCCGAGGAGCATCCGCTCATTCATCCAACGGGATCCCTGTACGGGATAAAGAATCAAATGAAAATAGGCATCCCCCAGTGAATCGGGTAAAGTATCAGCAACAGCTTCTGCATCATCAGAAAGCCTCCTATAGTCACTGATTCTCTTATCAAGCTCTGCCTCAGTGTATTCCAGACGATACACATGTTCCGGCTTTCCCGATGCGGCCAATAGATAGAAACGTCTCATGACATCAGCAATAGCATCGGCCCTCTCTTCACCAAAAGTTTCTGAGGCCCAGTGTTTCATATAGCCTTCTGCTTTATCCGGTGTCCAGCTGTTTATATCCCAGGCGAGATCAAGGGCGAAGTTCAACTCTTTTTCAGCCGGCTTAATATCACCTACATTGAACATCCAGATACGGTCAGCACCGAATTCATAGGCTTTGGTCAGTTCACTGGACATCAGTTCCGGTGAGATAGTACTGAGCCAGAGATAACCTTCGGGTGTACCCAGGAGAGAGAGGTGATAGTAAAGCCCCGAGCCTCCTGTGCGATTCTGCTCCTCAGGAGTGCTGAGCTGCCGCATATAACCGTGATTATCATCAACCCATAACAATGTGATATCATCCGGAACCTTCAGACCATTCTGATAAACCACAAGTACTTCTTTGTATAGACATAAAACCTGGGGGATCTGCTCCGGATTCGGATTAATACTTTCAGACAGAAGCAGGCGTTGGTCATCCAGGGCCTGCTGGGTCAGTTCGACCATCTCCGACATACTCTCGCTACCCTCGAGTTCTGTATCTTCTGTTCCCCTGAGACCGACGGTATAGGTGTTTTCATATTGACTGTTGCTTTCAAGGCGCTCTTTCCAGTAATCCAGAATTCCATCCCGATTAACTTTGTAGTTCCAGGGACCCATGGTGTCACTGTCCCACTCGGTCATATTATTACGCAGCATCTGCTCACAATGAGATGTTCCCATTACAATGGCATAATCTTCGGCCAGCTGCGGGTTCAATGGATTCTTGTTGAACCAGTGAGAAGGGGGATGCATGGCAGGCCAGCAATAATTTGCCTTTAGACGCAGTAAAAGCTCAAATACCCGGGTATAAACCTTCGGACCTATACGGCCCTCTTCTGTTTCAAAGGTTTTTTTCGCCCAGTCGTGCATGCTGTTCGGTCCCATGACTTCATCGTTGATGAAAAGTCCGCGGTATTTGACAGATGGTGATCCTTCCGTGTAATTCGATGCCCTCACATATAGAGAATCCCGCTTCTTTGGTCTGACTTCAGACCACCAGTACCAGGGAGACACTCCCATGGCTCTGGAGAGAGTGAAGATTCCGAAAACAGTACCTCGCCGGTCAGCTCCGGCGATAACAAGAGATGAATCAACTGTTGTAATCAGAAAGGCTTCCCATTTCCCCTTGATTTCGCTGACATCCAGTTGTCCTTCAGCAATGAGTTTATCAACAGGTCCACTGCTTCCGATAGTGCCGATAATGACAGTAGAGCTCCCGTCTTTGACATCATCAGTTCGTAAATACGGCTTTACTCCACTGACTGTTACAATATCCTGGATCAGTAAATCTGCTGCAATCCGTATAACTTTTGCATCTTTTTTATCAATCAGTAAGCTGGGAGCGCATTTATCCTGATCAACCAGAGGGAAAGTGTTTTCTCCAGGAGTAAAACATATTTTCAAGAGGCCTTGTTTTTTCATATTAGATATTTCCTGTATTCAGTTTTTTAGTAGCTATCCACCAGAGATCTAATACGGAAGGATTCATATGATTCCGGACTATTACCCAGGTGTCGAATCTGAATTTTTTTCTCATCTCCTGGAAAGAGGTGAAAATAGTTATCAGAAAAAACACAATCTCCTTCCATGAGATCCAACTCGACATAAATCGCCGGTTTGTCGCAGGACAGAGTCAGTTCACTTCTCTCATCACCCCAGTTTTTGAAAACAAAGGTTATTTCAGGCTTTTTCAGATCGAAATATTTATAGATTTCAAAAAAATGCGCCGACTCGTAAGTTCTTTCTTCACATTGGTAAACCGCACTGAGAACCGCGGATTCCGGGGAGATCCCATCTTTCAGATCAAATGTATACATGACCGCACTGGACCATGATTGACACTCCACAGTCAGGCTCTGCTCGTTGAGAACAGTTCCATCAAGGGAGATAAGGCGTACAGACAGGGTTCCTCTGGTCAACTTGTTCGACTCATTGGACAGATGAATAACTGCCTGTCTTCCTACTCCGTCAATGGAGAGGAGAATATTATCGTAGGCCCGTTTCACCCCATAATGCAGCGCCTTCCAGCGGCCGTAATAATCGATGCTGGACCAGGAAGCCACGGGCCAATTATCATTGAGCTGCCAGTAGATGGATCCCATACAGCGGCCACGGTTTCTTCGCCAGTGTTCAACACCGATACGAATTGCATCGGACTGGCTCAACTGAGAAACATAAGACAGAGAGTCGAGATCTTTGGGATAACGGAAATACTTGGACAGATAGGAGACAATTTTGGGATTGCCCCCTACCCGTTTCTGATGTTCTTCCATAACAGGAGAGAAGATATTCCTATCATCCTCAGATGTGAAGGATTCAATGGTTTTTATGGACGGAAGAGACTCGAATCCAAACTCCGACATAAAGCGGAAATAGTGATTTTTGTACTCAGACAGATCCTTATTACCGTGCCAGACCTCCCAGAAATGACAATCCCCTTTATCAGGTGAATTAGGCTCCTCAAAATACCCTCCCGAAGAGGGTGATGAGGACCAGTAAAAGATCTCAGGGCAGATCTCTTTGTGGATTTCCGGAATGACCATGTGATACTGTTTTATATACTCAAATTCATTTTCCTTTGTCTGAGGAAATGTATCATAATCAACAAAAAACCATTCCATCTCGTTGTTGCCGCAAATCAGTCCGAGACTCGCATGATGACGTATCCTTTTCAGATTATCCCGAATTTCTTCAGAAATATTCTCTGTAAACTCATCGCTTAACATATCGTAGATAGCACAGGCAAACATCATATCCTGCCAGACTATCAGGCCATAGCGATCGCAGAGATCATAGAAATAATCATCAGGAAATACACCGCCCCCCCAGACACGTATGCAATTGAAGTTGGCTTCACTGCAGTCACCGAGAAGCCTCTCAGTTCGCTCTTCATTCATCCTGTTGAGGTATATATCTTCAGGGATATAGTTAGCTCCCCTGGCAAAGAGAGGAATGCCGTTGACTTCGAAGTGAAACGTCTCTCCCCATTCATCTGGTTTACGAGCGATTGTCAGTGTTCTCAAACCGATATTTTTTTCAACTGTACCCGACACAACTCCATCAGCAGTCATATCAGCCAGAACGATATACAAATACTGCTCTCCCATGCCGTTGGGCCACCACAATTGAGGCTTATCAATTCTAATCTTTGTATTTTCAGCTGCCGAGAATGAGAATGGAATTTCATGTCCCGAAGGAGATGTCACAGTGCCGATAATATGGAACTCTTTTTCTCCCCAGTGTTCTGTTTCAGCACTGAGATCCAGGACCACATGATCTGAAAAATGACTCTGTGTAATTCTCAAATCATTGAATCTGCAGTCATCATATCTGACGATTCTTATTGCTCTCCAAATCCCGGCATCTGGAATTTGAGGTCCCCAGTCCCAACCGTAACTGCAGTGGCTTTTACGAATGGTATAAAAACCCGGAATTGTTGTAATACCCTCCGGATCTTCTGCCATGAGGGGTCGTCTGGCATGTTCCCTCTTTATATATTCCAATGAGTTTAAGAAGGTTATTTCAATAGAGTTTCCACCGGGAATCAGTAATTCAGCAATGTCGAAACTATAGGAACGATGCATGTTTTTTGTCTTGGCGACAAGAACTTCATTTACTTTTATTTCAGTCAGAGTATCAAGACCATCTGCTTCAAGAACAATCCGGCTGGAGCTCTTATCATATTGCTCAAAGAATTCATTTGAAAGCTCAAATGTTTTCCTGAAGATATAATCCCGATCCATCAATTCGGGAGCTTTGCGGTTGTTATTCCGGTAAAATGCACCGCCCTCCCCCATAGAACCGGATTTGTCCATATCATAGAGTACCGATCCGGGAACATCGCTCACCCAGCTATATTGTTTACAGGAACTGACGACATCCCATTTTCCAGATAAATCTATTGTTTTCAAAATTTTTTCCTTATTATCCCTTAATAGAACCTTCAGTCATTCCTTGAATAATCTGCTTGTTGAAGGCCAGATAAATAGGGCTTACTGAAAAAGTCTTTCAGGCAACCCTAGTTCTCCTGATTTTGAATCTTTCTTCAATTTCTCTCATTTCTTTGGAACACATTTTGTCCAAGTTCATGACAAATATTGAAAGGAAGA
>NZ_QQPQ01000042.1 GCF_003346715.1 Oceanispirochaeta sp. M1 | reverse complement strand
CTGTCCAAACGTTGTAGTATGATGACTCATAGCCGATTTCCTTTTGTTGTATTGTTTTAGTCGACTTAAGAATAAACGGAGATCGGCTTTTATAAAACCCCTTTCAAATTATCTTGGACAGCTGTGAACTATAATAGGATTTATAAGGACCTTTTCTCATCAGGAAACCTGCAAGCTTCCCCAGTCTTCTCATAAGGAAATAATTAAACTTCAGGTCTATCAGCTCAATCAGATTTCCATCGGGATCTCTAAAGAAAAACCACTCATTTCCATCTGTTGTCTGAGGAGGACAGAGAACGTCCACATCATCTCTGGCTGATAATTTTGCATGCCATTTCTTGATATTTTTAGCATCAAGAGTGAAATGAGTGACCCCGGGGGCATTCCAGCGGTGACTGGCTGCTTCAGTCCGGGAAAACTCAAAAATCTCCACTACTCCACCCTTTGGACAGAGAAGAAAACCGAGGCGCACAGAACAGTCCTCCAGTCTATAGAGATCCTTTTTAGCTTCAACTTCCTCTTTTGTAAGCTCACTTACACTAACCAGGGGCATTTTAAATACATCCCAGTACCAGCGAGCGGACTTCTCAATGCTGCTGACTGTTATACCGGCATGACTTAATGACTTAATTCTCATTATACATTCCTTTATTCATAGAACCCTGAGATCCTACTGAATCAGACCACCGACCATAAGCATATGTTCACCCAGCTGAGCTCCATATTCAGGAGCACCCTTCATGGTCAGCTTACCGCTCATGGTAGACTCAATCATGTCATCCGTATCAAGGAGGATTCCCAAAGCACTGGCCACAGAATCAAAGTGCATAGTAAAGAAAGGCATACTCCTGCGGTAAATACCCCGGGAAGCTTTGCTCTTACCAGCCTTAATTCTGATATAGGCTGCCATCTCTTCATCTTCACCCACAGTCCATGCATACACACGGTCGGGACTTTTCTCGGTCCAGGCCTTAACTTTAGGATGTCCCAGCTTATTCAGGGTACTTATCCCCGTCGAGAGGAGATTAAACATACTTTTTACCAGTACTCTCTGATCTTCTTCTGTCTTGGGAGCCTCAGTTGAGGCGAGCAAACCACCCATACCAACAAGTGATTTCATGAAGGGTAAAAATAATCCCTTCCCTTTGATCACACCTTTCATGGCAGGAAATGGAAACTGTTTCCCCTTAAAAAACTGATTCAGATGAGCCCTGGATTTAAAAACCAGCTCCACATTGGGCTTTTCATCACAGAGCCCTCTTTTAACGGTCCATGAACCGTCTTCTATCAGAAAATGAGTTCCATCATCTCCATCATCTGCCATGCATCGGATCTGACAGATACCGCTTTTTCCTTCCCAGACTTTTTTGAGTGATTCCTTTCCTTCCGCTACGGTCTTCAACAGGGGAAGAACGGCATTAAGAAAGACCTGATTGGCAAAATACTCTTCAGTTTGTTTATATTCTTCACTCATGATTAAATCTCATCATTCCAGTCGTCATCTTCTTCGAAATCGGCGCCCATCACTTCCCTGACAGCCGCTATGATTCCATTCACATCATAACCGTAGTGGGCCATCAGATCTTCGTGGAGTCCGATGATGGAGAAGGTATCTGGAACACCCAGGCGTTTGAAGGCACAGGCTTTTCCACTTTCTGCCATAACCTCGGCAACTGCAGAACCCAGACCGCCGATTATATTATGATCTTCAACAGTTATGATTCTTCTTGTTTCATGAACTGCCTTGAGAACAGCCTCTTTATCCAGAGGCTTAATGGTATGCATGTTCAGGACACGGACACTGATGCCGTCGGTAGACATCAGAACCTTAGCCGCCTCACGGGCACTCCAGACAGCAGAGCCACAGGCAATCAAGGTCAGGTCCGTACCCTCATGAAGCTCTACAGCTTTACCGATTTCATAGTCATATTCGGTTGTATCATACACCTGCTGGTCAAAGCCGCGATTGATCCGGATATAGATAGGTCCGGGAGTCTCATATGCAGCCTGAACGGCGTTGGCGGTTTCCATTCCATCTGCCGGGATAATCACCTTACAGTTGGCCATGGACCTCATGATACTGATGTCTTCGGTACAATGGTGGGTTGTTCCCGCCTGGCCGAAGGAGAGACCGCCATGTGTGGCAATCATCTTCACATTCAGGTTTTGGTAACAGATATCTGTATGAACCTGATCCAGGGCTCTCATTGTTGTGAATACCGCAAAAGTAGAGACAAAGGGTACCATGCCGTTCAAGGCCATTCCCGCCGCTGTCCCCATCAGATTTTGCTCGGCAATTCCGACGTTGATAAGTCTTTCTGGATATTTTTCACCCAGAACACCGATTTTTGTCGACTTAGCGAGGTCACTGGTCAAACCTACGACCTCGGGGTGCTGATCTGCCAGATCAACCAGGGTCTTTCCATACAATTCAGCTGTAGACAGCTTGGCTGTATCTTCCATTGTATAATTTAATCCGCCCATTTTTTACTCCTTTATTTAGCCGCTCAGGGTCTAAGCATTCATCCGTTCATCGTGGTAACGGTCTATTTCTTTTTTACAGTGCTCAGCCCGTTCTGCATCAAAACCGGCATAGTGGTATTTATAATTTCCGCTCATAAAATCTACACCGCATCCCTTCAATGTATTCATTATAATGACAGAGGGTTTTTCTGTTTCCTTATGAGCGGCCTCTATGGCATCATAGAGTTCATTCATATCATGACCATTGGCTTCGATCACATTAAAACCAAAGGCTCTCCATTTGTCGGCAAAGGGTTCCAGAGTCATGACATCCTTAGTTTCGCCATCTATCATACAGCGGTTTCTATCAACGATAGCAACGACATTAGTAGCTTTATAATGGGAGATGGCCATGGCTGCTTCCCAGACGGAACCTTCATCACATTCACCGTCACCCATGAGACAGTAGGTCTTGAAATCCTGTTTTTTCAGGCGGGCCGAAAGAGCCAGACCCAGAGAGAGAGGCAATCCGTGACCCAATGAGCCTGTTGAGGCATCCAGACCGGGAACCTTATGCTTATCCAGATGCATACCCAGCAAACTGTGAGTATGATTATATGTTTCCAGCCACTCCTTGGGAAAATAACCCTTGTCTGCCAGAACCGGGGCAAGACCCACACCGATATGACCCTTGCTCAGGATAAATCGGTCTCGATCTTCCCATTCAGGACGCTCAGGATCAATCTTCATTACTTTATGATACAACAGAGTCATCATATCGATGGAACTCAATGCACCGCCGACATGTCCACTGCCGGCCCATACAACTGTATCTATTATCAATTTCCGAAGTTCTCTGGATTTCTGTTCCAGCATCTGGAAATCATCTTTATCTAAAGGCATAAATTACTCCTCTTTCAGGGCTGTTGAATGGCCCGAATTGTTATTTGTTTAGTTTTCCAGGGTTATTTTTGGCCACAATGCTGAAAGCATCGGCCGCCACATTCACGGTGTCATTGATATCATCATCTGTAAGAGAACAGTTGATAAAATGGTTATGATGACTGGTGAAAAAGACACCCCGCCTGGCACATTCAGATGTAAATTCCTGCTGCATCATCAGAGAGTTATCATTGGTCAGTCTCATATAAAACATCGAAGGAATACCGCTGATCTGAAGATTAAGATCTACAGCAGAAGCCGCTTTCACAAGGCCTTCTGTCAGTTTCTTACCCATAGCCATCATCAGATTGGCACCATCCAGTCGTTTAAGCTCGTTGATACAGGCAACTCCTGCGGCCATGGGTGCTGCACTTGACCAGTAACTTCCTGTATAGAACACTTTGGCTGCAGAGTCTTTCAGGGAATCAACTCCTACGACTGCCGAGATGGGATATCCGTTGGCAAGGGCCTTGCAGTAACATGTCAGGTCCGGTTTGAACCCAAAGTATTTTGCCGATCCCCCAAGATCCAGTCTGAATCCACAGCGAACATCATCTATGATCAGCACAATACCGTTATCAGTACAGATCTTGCGGATCTTCTGCCAGTACCCCTCTTCGGGCAGTGTATTATCAGTAAAAACCCGATGATCATAGGGAGTAGCCATAAATGAGGCGATTCTACCGGGATATTGTTTAACCAGGCGTTCAACAGCAGCCACATCGTTCCAGGGAACAATCAGATTATTTCCAACATCCCCTTCGGTTACTCCGGCATGAGTCAATGGCTGTGTCCAGGGAGCAACTCCGTGGTATCCGCCCTCAACCATGATTGCCATATCCCGACCTGTAGCGGCATGAGCAATCATTCTTGCAAAACCAGTGGCATCCCCTCCATTCTTCATAAAGAAAGCCCAGTCGGCCATCTCGATTGTATCTACCAGAAGTTCAGCAAACTCCACCTGTTTCTTTCCGGGAAGAGCCATGCAGTTCCCCATATCGTACTGTTCACGGGCAGCCTGATCTACAACATCATTGTTATAACCAAGAACATTAGGACCGTAGGCACACATGTAATCGATGAACTTATTTCCATCCAGATCCCAGAAATAGGAGTTCTTTGCCCTTTCTGCATACAGAGGATAGGCTGATGTCGGGATAAACTGGGACTGAACAGGTCCAAGATGTCCGGGGATTCCCGCAGGAATAACTTTCAAAGCTCTCTTATAGAGCTCCATAGATTTTTCATAGCTGTTTAAAGCTTCAGTTTCTTTTAATTCTGTCATTTTTTTTTCTCCTCAGTCTCAGCTCAGATACAGTGGGACAAGATCCAGCAGAGGATTCATATTATCCAGCATGGGAATAAATCCGCGCATAGCCATTTCGCCGTTTCCGAGACCTGTATAAGTATCCAATTGTCCGTTAAGAACCCTATGAGCAACATCAAGAGTCTTAAAACTGAGAATGGCCCGGGGATCATCATGATGTCCCTTTGTACAACTGAGTGTCCCATTTTTCACATGAACCTGGACACCAAGGCCATCTTCCACCATGACTTGCAATACACCATCAGGCATATGATGAGCGCTCATACGTCCCATTCTGTCATAATTTCCGATTTCAGCCAGAGCAAAAAATGCTGCATAGGCTGTCATTTCTGTATTCATCTTGAAATACTCAGGATCTTTTAACAGATCCCCCTCAGGACGTAGATAGTAATTAAGTTTATCTGCGAGTTTCATAAAAGGGCCGGTGAGGAATCCTATTTTTGTAAATCCCTTGAGAGGGATAGGATTACCCGTTCCATCAATCATCTTATTGAAGTGATCAGGGGATGTGAAAAACAAGAGAATAGTGCTTCTATGCTTCCCCTCTTTCATCTCGGCTTTGCCGTCTTTAAAACTCAGGTTTCCGCTGGGTCCATTCTTTACATTGAACTGAATGGACAGATTCTTTCCTTTTACCAGTTCTGCACATTCACTGTCATTCTCCACCAGGTATTCAATACCTCTTAAAACAGCAAAGAGATTACATCTGGCTTTGACTTTTGAATCAGTCATTTATTCCTCCTGTACTTATTGTTCACACCTTTTCAATAAGAGTGCGAGCGCTCGCTCTCTTTTTATGATACAATAGATCTGAAATAACGCAAGGCCTTTTTATCCTCCAGGTCAAGTCAAGTCATAGCTCTTGTGTTTTATCCCCGAATTTGCAAGAATTCCGGTGATAATGGATGACTATCCAATATTTTTGTAAGGAATAAAGATGAAGAAAACCGGTGAAACAGGTTTAAACGAACATTACCATAAGAAAACATTTGAAAATATAGCTCCGGAAAAACGGGAAAGAATATTAAATATTGCCATAACTGAGTTTGCTGCAAAGGGTTACAATGCGGCCAGTATCAATACCATAGCCAAAAATGCGGGGATCAGCATCGGAGGGATGTACAGGTATTTTGACTCCAAAGAAGCCCTGATCATGACCGTTCTGGACTGGGGATATGCTCTGCTGGAGAAGGCTCTCAGTGAAATAGTTGAGATGGAAGGTGACATCTTCGTATGTATTGAGGCCCTGCTGAGAACAAGTATGGATTATTCCAGAAAATACAAAGAGATTAATCAGATTTATCTGGATGTTTCAACCGAAGGACTCAGTGCCCTGGCCAACAAAATATCTCTTAAGATGGAAGGAATTACTGCAAAGCTGTACAGAGAATACCTGGATGAGGCAAAAGAAAAGGGAATTATCCGAAATGAGGTTCATCCAGGCATAATATCCTTCTGCCTGGACAACCTGATCATGATGGTTCAGTTCTCTTCTTCCAGTGCCTACTACAGAGAAAGACTCAAAGTCTATGCCGGCACAGACATCGCCGATGATGACGATGCCCTGATCGCCGGAATCATGGATTTTATCAGAAACGGGCTGGCGATCTAAATCTGCTCGAGATTTCTGTTCAGATCTTTCATAGACCCGGTAGTCTTCTGTCCCAGTTCCTTCACTTGCTCGATGCTGCTGATTATGCCCAGGAAGGACGTTAGAGTCCGATCGATCTTCTCCTGGCTGCTTCCGGACATCTCAGAGATTCTTCCTACTTCCTCGTCATTTGATGTAATTTTTTCTTTAAGCTCAGTAACCATCTCTCCAGTCTCTACAGAAATATCCCGAAGGGAACTTACAGCTGTATTGACCTCATGGGTCCCGTTGGCAATCTCCTGAAGGCTGTCAATTATCTCACTGATGATTTTTGCGAAGTCATCCACATCTGTACGAATTTTTTCAATAAGAGTGCCTACCTCACTGTTTTGTACACTGGCGGTTCGGATATTTTCATTTGATGTTTCTATTGTTCTTTTTATCCGTTCGGTATTTTCATTTGTCGTTACAGAGAGCTTTCTAATTTCATCGGCGACTACCGAAAAGCCCTTTCCGGCATCCCCTGCATGAGCTGCTTCGATAGCGGCATTCATTGCAAGAAGATTGGTCTTTGCAGCAACATCCTCAATAATGCTTATTACATCCATAACCTCATTGCCGGTTTTTTCGATGTTTCCCATGGCCTGTTTCATCTGTCTCATCATACCCCGGCTGTTATCGGCAAGATTTACCAGATTTTCTATATTGGATTTTTTACTTTCGGAGACACGGGAGATATTAACGATAGACGCTGACATTTCCTCTATCGACGAAGCAGACTCTGTGATGGCGGAACTCTGATCCTTATTGGAGGCATCCAGTTTCTCTGCCACATCCAGGGCGGCCTCAGAGTTGCGGCTGTAATTGTCTACAGTATTTGAAAGGGAAAAGATCCCCTCCTGAACTTCCGAAATATCGATTCTCATATCATTAACCGCATCCAGAGTTGTGTTGGATGTTTCCTCCAGTGTGTCTCCAATCAACATGGAGCTCTGGGACTGGACCACCAGTTTCCGAACCTTCTGATAACGCTGTTCACTGCTTTCTGCTTCAGAAAGTGTCATGGACAGGAGATTTTTTGAATCCCGGAATTGTACAATAATGATTAATCCTACCCCCATGGCCATGATTAAAAGAGTGCTCAGATCTATAAGGGTCATTCTCTCGGCTTCTTCCATGAGGGGGTCCATCAGAAAAAGGTAACTGGACAGTATGGGAGTGAGAACAATGAGACTGGCCATAAAGTACAACCGCCAGGACTTTGTTGTTGTAAGCAGAATATCCATAAGAAAGAAGGTTCCTGTTATAGTAAAAAAGGCAACATCATATATCCTATCGGTTGCAAAAAGAAGCAGGACTGTATGGGTGATAGCCAGAGACAGGAAATGCAGATTTTCTGAGACCGATAGCTTTCCCCTGATGACCATAATTATGGCCGCGCCGTTGGCAATGGCCAGAAATATGATTGTGATAAGAATGGGGATATATATATATACAATCGGCAGTATCAATATTAACAGTCCGAGGATCAGACATTCCAGAAAAAAAAGCCGTTTTACTCTCAGTTTCCTTGATAGAGGATCATTTTCAAATTTCTTCAGGATTTTTGGTAACTTGACAGTCATATATCTGTTCCTTAATGGTTTTTAAATAAGTGAGCGTGTGCTCGCATATTCAGATATAATAATTCAGCTATTGCAGACAGGCAAGACATTTATAAATTGAAATAGAAAAAATAGTCATTTCTCTAATATTGTATCAGATACCACTCTTCAGGCCCCAACCACTCCGCAGGCCCCAACCACTCCGCAGGCCCCAACCGCGGTAGTAGAATCACTTATCCCCTGAAGGAACAGGGCATTAAATACTTTTACTGAATCTCAGAAGGATTAAGCTTTTTAATCAAATCCTCCCATCCCAGATCCCGAAAAAACTCTTTTTCAGCCAGTGAAGGGATCTGTTTATCCGAGAGAGCCTCAATTATCTCTTTTCGAAACGGAATTTTCAGGGTTACGGGTATATCATTTTCAGCGGCAAAGGCCTCAATATCGCTGCATACTTTTTCAGACAAATCCGATTTATTAATGATGATAAAAACCTCGGGATTAAAACGTAAAATCATGGTGTAAACACGCTTTAAATCGTGCAGTCCGGAGAGTGTAGGTTCGGTTACGATACAGACTGAATCGGCTCCGGTTACAGATGAAATTACAGAACAGCCGATTCCGGGAGGTCCATCAATCAGGATGCGGGATTTACCTGTCTCTTCGGCAACAGTCATAGCATTTTTACGAACCTGAGACACAAGACGTCCTGAAGTCTCTTCCCCCGGTATAAGCCTGGCATGAACCATGGTGCCATAGGGAGTTTCGGATTCAAACAATGATCCTACTGGGACATCTTTCATCGTCATGGCTCCCGTAGGACAGACATGAACACACACAGCACATCCTTCACAGGACGGTGTAATTACAGAAAAATCATCCCTGATAGCCCCGAAACGGCAATATTCAAGACATTGACCGCAACTGCTGCACAAATCTTGATTGAATACAGCTCTTTTCATACCGTAAAAGAGTTCTTCCTTCTTCCTTTCAGGCTCAAGAAGGATAGAGAGATTAGGAGCATCTACATCACAGTCTGCAAAGACAGTATCCTTCATAAAAGGGATAAGAGAGGCCGTGACTGAAGTCTTCCCAGTACCGCCTTTTCCGGAAATAATTACTGTTTCTTTTATTTTATTCATCAGACAGAAACTCCTGCTTCAGCAGTAATCCGGATCATACTATCCAGGATTTTTAAAAATTCACCCTTTACATCAGATGGGATATTATCAAGCATTTCACCAACAGCATAATACCTGGCGAGGTCCATACTGAAGGGGATTTCTCCCAGGATTTCAAGCCCTTCCTGTGTGCAGTAATTATATACTTCCCGATCTCCGATTCCCGATTTATTAATAACTACAGCCATTGGCAGAGACATTGAATGGAGCATTTCTACAACCATTTTCATATCACTTAGGGCAAAGGGTGTTGGTTCTGTCACAATGACTGCCAGGTCACAATCTTTAATGGCAGCCACAGTCGTACATGCCGTACCCGGTGGACTGTCAATTATTTCGATTCCCTCAGAGGGTGCCAGACTCTGAACCTTCTTTACTACAGGGACACCTGTAAATTCCCCGACATTCATTCTTCCTGTTAAAACAGGATTTCCATAGGCCGATGTTCCCTTCATGACTTTGCCTACAGTTCTTTCACCGTATGTAATAGCTCCCGTAGGGCAGATCAGAGCACAGCCCCCACAGCTGTGACAGATCTCTTTCATGGAGATAGTCATGGCCGCTCCGGCAATCAAGGCATTAAACTGACAGAATGCTGCACATTTCCTGCAGTGAGTGCACTTGTCATTATCAATAACAGGGTAGGAAACATTGACGGGGATCTCTTCCTCCCATTCAGGTTTAAGAAAAAGATCTCCATTGGGTTCCTCCACATCCAGATCCATATACAGAGCCTTGGGATACAGACTGGCCAGATGAGTGGAAACGGTTGTTTTACCGGTTCCGCCCTTTCCACTGAGGATTGCTACTTTCATCAATCAGGCCCGGTGCATCCCGGCAACGGATGCCTTGTGCTGCTCTTCCAGACGGTGATTTTCCCAGGCATCAATTACATTTATACCTGTGATCTGTTCACCCTGTCTGAAAACTGGAATGTTCATTGCAAGAAGGGCATCCATGGCCTGAGGACCGACTTCCGGAGCAATAAGGACTCCGGCACCATGGTTAACCAGCTGCTGAACAGCCTGAGCACCGGCACCGCCTGCAACTTTTTTCGCTGTGTTTGTCTCTGAAACAAAGCTTCGCTTCTCGGTGTCAAAAAATACGAAATTTGAACAGCGTCCGAAACGGCTGTCCAGTTCTGCGTCCAGATCTTGTCCTGTACTGCATAGTGCTACAATCATTATTTATTTCCTTTTAAGGCCTGGATTTCTGCTTCAAGTGCTTCAATTCGCATCATCAGAGCAGATTCTGCCTGCATTCCCTGTACTGCCATACCTCGACCCATGCCTCGACCCATGCCGTTTCCCCGGCCCATTCCACGTCCGGCAAATCCGGCATTCGTTGTATTAGAAAGGGAATCTTTATTACAGTTTCCCATACCACGACCTGTTAAGGGTCCTGAGTTCTGAGGTCCCATTCCATTTTTGTTCATAAAAGTTCTCCTGATTTTTAAAGAGTTCTTACACTCTGCAAAGGCTTATTTGAAGCCTTTGTGCCTGATGACCCAAGGCCTGTAGGCCCGGGGTCAGTCAGACAGACCGTATTAAATCAGTCGTGATTGTGATCACAGACTGAACCTGTGGATTCCAGATTTCCATCCACATAAAACTTCAGGGCTTCCTCAATACTGCCTTTAGCACCAAGGATGACATCAATTCCGTTGTCCTTGAAAATCTTT
Source organism: Oceanispirochaeta sp. M1 (assembly GCF_003346715.1). Lineage (NCBI taxonomy): Bacteria > Pseudomonadati > Spirochaetota > Spirochaetia > Spirochaetales > Spirochaetaceae > Oceanispirochaeta > Oceanispirochaeta sp. M1. The sequence continues at coordinate 30,155 of NZ_QQPQ01000042.1, read as the reverse complement.
ACAGCCATTCCACCCATTCCACCAGTGATGATGGCAGTGGCTCCCTGGCTCTTTACGAATTCAGGAATAACACCGGGCGCATGAGCAGGGGGAACAACATATTCTGTATTCACCACTTTGCTGTCTTTTACTATTGCGAATGCGAATTCCTTTGCATGTCCAAAATGTTCTTCCACACTTACTCTGTCGTTTGTAGGAAATGCTACTTTCATATCTTTAGCCATAATTGCCTCCATAATTCCCCATGTGCATATGCACTTTGGGCATATGCACAAGATACCACTATGTAAAACAGAAGGCAAGAGCTGGAATAGAAAAATTCGAAAAGAATGGTTAACTTTCAAGGGAGAATGGATTATAATATTTCTAATGCCGAGACGATACAAACAAAGAAACTGCCGCAACCTTGATTCAAGAAGGAATTTTAAGCCCTCAGGGATACCATCCCGGGAACTTGAAACAGTTGAGCTTAACCTGGATGAGTTTGAAGCAATAAGGCTTTGCGACTACGATGGTTTCAACCAGATTGAAGCTTCTGAGTCAATGGGAGTTTCCAGAGCTACTGTTCAGAGACTGCTTCAGTCAGGGAGAAAAAAAGTAGTGGATGTTCTGTTAAATACTAAAGAACTTCTGATCCATCAGGACCAGGATGAGTCTAGCGAGTAAAACTGTCAAGGATCTCCATACAGGCGATTCCCTCATCCATAGAACAGGGATTGTCCCCTGCTCCCAGGAAGTAATCGACAGCCGACTGAATCATAGGCTGCTGTATATTCACAGGATTTGTAAAATTAAGTACTTTCTCACTGCCTTTACGGAAAAAACTGAGTTTCTCTCCGAAAAATGAAAATGTCAGCTTTCCCTCAGAACCGTAGATTTCACAACAGTCCAGACAATGATCTTCATGATCTATAGTGAATGACCACAATCCCTCAAAGGGAATACCCGATTCAAAAAGTATACGGCCGGCGACATAGTCATCCGAAGCAGTCAGCTTTGATCGGTTCAGAGAACAACCCGAAGATTCTTTCACATCACCGAAATAGTGAAGCATCAGATCTATCTGATGGGGAGCAATATCTGTGAACAGGCCACCCCCCGAAACAGCAGGATTCTCCCGCCAGTTATCATCTGTAATTGTCAAAAAGGAAGCGTCCCTTCTTTGTAGTACCCTGATCTGAACAAACTGTATATCTCCGATTTCTCCTGCATCGAGAATCTTCTTAACTGTTTTGAATGAATCAAGTCCTCGGCGATAATGAGCCACAACAAGTTTCTTTCCTGACTTGTCGAGAACAGGCTTTATCAGCCTTGCTTCATCAGCTGTAAGACAGACAGGTTTTTCGAGATATACATGCTTTCCTGCTTCAAGGGCTTTAACAGCCAGTTCCCTGTGAGACGAGGGAGGGGTCGCAATATAGACCGCATTGATATCATCACGGGCAAGAATTTCCTCAACTGAACTGTACCAGGAGGAGACTCCATGCCTCCTTGCAAAATCTTCGGCTTTATCAGGATTTCTTCTCATAACAGCCAGCAGTTCTGAACCGGTCACCTTATTAAATGCGGGTCCGCTCTTTACTTCGGCCACATCTCCGGCACCGATGATACCCCAGGATATTCTATTTTCATTCATAAATTTTATTATAAACATTATTCAAATCAGATGTATATAGATTTCATTACTAAAACCCCATACTTCAGTATGGCCGATTTGCGTCCAGGCTCCCGGCTTCTTGCATCGAAGAGCTCCAGACTGTAAAATGGCCGACAGACAGATAATATACGGAGAGTGATCTTTTGAATCTGATTACATTAATTATAACAGCTTTTGCTCTATCGGCAGATGCCTTTGCCGCCTCCCTCTCCTGCGGCTGTACCATGGATGATTTCAGACACAGACACTGCCTGATCACAGCAGCCCTGTTCGGACTTTTTCAGGCTCTTATGCCTATTGCAGGGTGGCTGGGAGCCTCTCTTTTCAGAGGATCATGGCTGGATATAAATGGACACTGGGTATCCCTTGCCCTCCTCTTACTTATCGGTGGAAAGATGATATGGGAAAGCCTCCATCCAAATGGAGAATGCCCTGATCCCGATGAGACTTTCCGATTGAAGAATCTACTGCTTCTGGCTGTAGCCACCAGCATTGATGCCCTTGCCGTTGGTGTGAGTCTCGCCTTTCTCGGCTCTTCAATTCTATTTGAAGCCCTGGTTATCGGAGTGATTACATTTGCCGTATCCTACATGGGAGTCCATGTGGGTCATAAATTAAGTCATCTGTTTGGAGAAAGAATGGAAACCGTCGGTGGAATCATTCTTATACTGATCGGAGTCAGCATAGCATTAGAGCATTACGGCATTATGGGCTGATCTTCCAGCTTCTCTTCCCGCTCCTCAAGAGCCATATCATAGAGTGTATGATTCTGATTCACCATATATCCCACAACTGCAGCAAGGCCTGCAGGCAGGCTGTAATAGAGGCCGAATAACTCGACAACAATAATCGCAGCAGCAATGGGAGTATTCATAATGCTGGCAAAATATCCGGCAAAACCTGCAGCAAGAAGAGCAAAATATTCTGGAGAACCCGGAATTATATGAAAAAGATCGGCAAAGCAGGCACCCAGGAGCATACCCATCATAACCGCAGGTCCCGTAAATCCGGCGCTCATCCCGGAACCCACAGTAAATATATTCCCCAGTCCCTTAATCAGAATCAAAATAAAAAGGACCCCAAACATGGGGAGCCCCGGAGGCAGGAATCCTCTCAGGATATCAGGATTAAATATCATCAATGCATCTGTTATCTGAAACCCCTTACCCAGAAGATAGGGATTGGCAATAATCAGCAGTGATGAGACAGCCGATCCGGCTATCAGAAATGAGGTCTGCTTCAGTGGGGAGAGAATCGTATCACGTTGAAAAAGCTTTGAGACTCCTGTATAAGTGAGAATAAATGCCTTCCCCGAAAATCCGGCAGAAACAGTTACAATAAGAATCTCAAGAAGTAGAATTATCTCCATATGCACCTGATTGGCGCGGATCACAAGAATAGGATCAAAACCGAAATATTTCGCAATATAAACTGATACGGAACTTGCGAGAATTGCCGGAAAAAGCTGCCTGTAGCGCATATTGGTTTTGAGGATTATCTCCACAGCAAAGATACCCGCACCGATGGGACTGTGCATGAGAGCCCCTACGGCTGCGGCCATTCCGCAGATTGGAAAGAGTAACTGCAGAGCCGGATCAATTGTCCGCCGCCCCCCGATTCGTCCCGCGACACGCCCGATGAACGACATAAAACCGGCACTCATACGGCCGACAGGTCCCAGGAATCCTCCGTTTCCATAAGTTCCCAAAGTAATGAGGGCTGCCATAAATTTAAAAACAGTCTCCCTTAAGGAGAGAATGCCACCCCGCTTCCTGACTCCTTCCAGGTATGAAGGAATTCCCTCTCCCATTGAAGAGGGAACGATGGAGTACACAAAAAATCCTACCGGGACTGCTCCGATTATGGGCCATACCCAGAGAGGGATTGCATGAACAGATGCCAATGCCGCGGTTATCCTGTGATAGAGGAAAAGAAATCCCTGCACCGTTACATTGGCGACAACAGCAGAAACTATTGCAATCAATGACCAGAGCATCAGGTTGTAAAATGAACTGTTTTTCTTGAAGATAGAAGCAATAAACGTAGTCATATATGAAGATTCCTATCGGCAGGAGGAGGGATAAAATTTACTTATAGAATCCATCTGAAAAACTGCTATGATTTCAGACAGTCAGTTGGGACTGAATGAATTCCCAGCCCTTGGCAGCCGGCTTTTCAACATCGGGAAGTCCGAAAACCTGCTCCAGATAATAACCACAGGCACCGTGTGCAACAGTAAAATCACCCTTTGATGAAAACTCTATCTGACAGTTTACATGGTCATCATAAGGCCATGAATCATCAATACACTCTCCCAGAATTTTTTTAACATCCTCACTGTACTGCTGAAGTACGCCACCGATAACAATTCGGCTCAGATTCAGTGTATTCACAAGAAAGGCGATATTCCGTCCTATCTCAGTAACAGTTCTTAAAACCTGATGCTTATCATGCCAGAGGAGTCCCAGCTCCTCCGGGTCCTGTGAGAACTGACCGTTATGGCCCATCTCCCGCAGGGCAGAGGTGAACTCACCCGCAGAATAATCTTTCCCGTAGTGTACCTGCCCTCGCAAAACCAGGCCTATTCCCACAGAGAGACTGGGATGACCGGGCTTATGAATATCCCGGTCTCTGAATTCCGAAAGAAGAAAGAGACTGTTCTCCTCACGCCCCGACAGCTGGCCTGCCAGATCTCCCCAGCAGCAGCAGTTTGCATCATTCTCGACCATAACAGGAATACCGGCTATCTCCGAAGCGATAACAGAAAAGGATAAGGGTTCTTCAATACCAAAAGACATGGAGTGGTGGATAATTCCCTCATCTGCATTTACAACCCCCGACACACCGAGAGCTATTCCGCTAACCTGGAACTCCTTGATAAAAGACCGGAGCTCATCAATGGAGTGCCTGAACTGATCCAGAATAGAGGATTCCCCTTCCTTGAGCCTGTTGGCCCGGGTAAAGACAACTTCGCCTCTGGCATTACAGATCACTGCTCTGTAAAACTCGGTCTGAATCTCCAATCCCATGATATAGCAGAAGTCCTGACGGATTCCCAGAGCAACAGGCCGCCGTCCGCCGAGGGGAGAAGAATCTCCTTCTCTGATCTCTTCGGCGATTCCCTGATCCAGAAGAATCTGAACATTCTTTGTTACAGTTGATTTATTAAGTCCCAATTCACGGCACATATCCGCTCTGGAACAGCCGCGATTCAGCCATATACTGCGAAGAACACGGGACATATTGATGTTGTTAATGTGATTCTGTGTAGCCATAATACTAATATTGATTGTAGAAGCAGTAGGCCTTGCTGTCAATTTGCCTCTATTGAGCTTGACTTTCCCCGGTCCTCATGTAATTATCGTTGGTATGTTTGAGACTCAAACATACCAACGATATAAACTTCCGGGCCCTCATAAAATGAAAGTTTTCACCCCCCTCCCGGAACCTATAAGGAGAAAACCCGATGAAATACGGTTTTTTTGACGATCACAACAGAGAATATGTCATAAATGAAGCGGCTACCCCCTACCCCTGGATCAACTATCTTGGAAGTCATAACTTTTTTTCCCTGGTTTCAAATACAGCCGGAGGATACAGTTTTTACAGAGATGCACGTCTAAGAAGACTGACCCGCTACCGTTATAACAATGTCCCAGTGGATACAGGCGGACGTTATTTTTATATCAACGATGGAGAATCCGTCTGGAATCCCGGCTGGAAACCCAGCAAAACCGAACTGGACAGCTATGAGTGCCGTCACGGTCTGGGCTACTCCAGAATAACCGGTTCAAAAAACGGACTGGAAACAGAGACGACCTTTCTTGTACCTATTGATGAGAGCAATCTGGAGATGCAGAAAGTTGTAATCCGGAATAAAGGAACAGAAGATAAAACTTTTCAGCTCTACTCCTTTATGGAATTCTGTCTCTGGAATGCCTGGGACGACCAGACAAACTTTCAGAGAAACTTCAGTACCGGTGAAGTTGAAGTTCATGGAGCTTCGATTTATCACAAGACAGAGTATAGAGAGAGAAGAGATCACTACGCCTGGTACCACGCCAGTGAAACTCCCCAGGGCTTCGACACAGACAGAGAGACCTTTACGGGTCTCTATAACAGCTATGAGGCTCCCCAGCAGGTCATGAAGGGTACCAGCGGAGATTCAATGGCCTCCGGATGGTCCCCTGTTGCCTCACACCGTTTTGATATTACCCTGAAGGCGGGAGAGGAGAAGGCTCTGGTATTTCTCCTTGGTTACACCGAAGTTGATCCCGAAGATAAATGGGAATCTCCCGGAAAGATAAACAGAAAACCCGCCGAAAAAGAGCAGACAAAATATGGAACAGTTAGGGCTTTTGATGAAGCACTGGCTGAACTTAAGACTCACTGGCAGGAACTTCTCTCCCGTTTTACCGTTTCCACACCCGATGAAAAAGTAAACAGAATGGTAAATATCTGGAATCAGTATCAGTGTACAGTCACCTACAACATGGCCCGCTCCGCCTCCTATTTTGAATCAGGAATCGGAAGGGGTATCGGGTTCAGAGACACAAGTCAGGATATGCTCGGCTGTGTTCACCAGTTCCCGGAAAGAGTAAAAATCAGACTCCTTGATGTTGCATCCACACAGTTCTCTGACGGAAGCGCCTATCACCAGTTTCAGCCCCTCACAAAAAAGGGTAATGCAGATGTGGGTGGAGACTTCAATGATGATCCCCTGTGGCTTATCATGGGAATCAGCCGTTATATAAAAGAGACCGGAGATTTCTCCATTCTCCATGAGAAAGTAGCCTTTGATGATATTCCCGATGTACCCGAAACCATTGCCACCCACCTGGAGCGCTCCTTCAGTTTTACACAGAATAACCTTGGTCCCCACGGACTGCCCCTGATCGGCAGAGCCGACTGGAACGATTGTCTGAATCTGAACTGCTTCTCCACGAACCCCGATGACTCCTTCCAGACAACCACAAACAAGAAGGGTGATACAGCCGAATCATTGATGATTGCCGGTATGTTCTCCTACATCGGTAAGGAATATGCCGAACTCCTGGAAACAATGGGAAAAAAAGATAAAGCCGCTGGAGCCCTATCCGCTGTTAAAAAGATGGACAAGGCTGTAGAAAAAGCCGGCTGGGACGGAGAGTGGTACCTGAGAGCCTATGATGCCCTTGGTAATAAAATTGGAAGCAAAGAGTGTGAAGACGGTCAGATATTTATCGAGAGTCAGGGATTCTGTTCCATGGCCCGTATCGGTGAGAACAAGGGATGGCCCAGAAAAGCTCTAGATTCTGTTGAGGAGAAACTGGCTACAGATCACGGAATCATGATCCTCCAGCCTGCCTATAAGGAATATCATGTAGAGCTGGGTGAAGTATCCTCCTATCCCCCCGGATACAAGGAAAATGCTGGCATTTTCTGCCATAACAACCCCTGGGTCATGATCGGTGAAGCCATGGAAGGTAACGGAAATAAGGTATTTGACTACTACAGTAGAATCTGTCCTGCATTCAGGGAAGATATCAGTGATGTTCACAGAACAGAACCCTATGTCTACTCTCAGATGATTGCCGGAAGGGATGCGGTAAACCACGGTGAAGCCAAGAACTCATGGCTCACAGGTACTGCCAGCTGGAATTTTGTTGTTGTCAGTCAGTGGATACTGGGAATACGTCCTCAGCTTAAGGGTCTGGAAGTAAATCCCTGTATCCCTTCAGACTGGCCTGAGTTCAGAGCATCCAGAACCTTCAGAGGAAACTGCTACAATATTATTGTACGCAACCCTGAAGGTCTGAGCTCCGGAGTAAAATCTATCACAGTCAACGGAGAGAAGATCGACGGAAACATCCTGCCCCTTAAAGAAGCTAAGGAAGAATGGGACGTCGTTGTCACCCTGGGTTGAGAAATCTTACTGATTAAAACTATTACGGAGGTCTGCCATTTCCAATGCTGTTATGGCGGCCTCCCAGCCTTTATTACCTGCCTTACTGCCGGCTCTCTCAAGGGCCTGCTCCAGGGTATCGCAGGTAAGAACTCCAAAACTGACGGGAATGGATGATTCCAGTGATACTGAAGCAACTCCCTTGGAAACTTCAGAACTCACATAGTCAAAATGAGGAGTCCCCCCTCTGATTACCGCTCCCAGGCAGATCACGGCATTCGGCTTTTCGGCTGCTGCCCATGAGGCTGCCAGAGGAATTTCAAAAGCTCCGGGGACACGTATTATCTTTATCTCTGATTCATTCACTCCATGCCGATAAAGGCAGTCTTTCGCACCCTCTTCCAGCCTGGACGTAATGATGTCATTGAAACGGCTCACCACAAGGGTGAAGCTATACCCATCTCCTCTAAGTTGTCCTTCTCGAACTCTGTTATCTTTCATTGTCTGATTCTCCTATTTATTTCTTATCTCTTTGATTTATGCAGACAGGTGTCCCATTCGATGCTGTTTTGTTTCAATGTACTTTCTGTTCTCTTCTCCGGCTTCCACCACAAGAGGGACCCGTTCCACCTGGATACCAGCTTCTTCAAGCTGATGAATTTTATCAGGATTATTTGTAAGCAGTCTTATCTTCTGAATCCCTCTGCTCTTCAGAAAGGAGGCAGCCCCGGCATAATCCCGATCATCTGCGGGATACCCCAAATGAAGGTTGGCATCCAGAGTATCCATGCCCTCGTCCTGAAGGCGGTAGGCCTTCATTTTGGCTCTGAGACCGATACCCCTCCCCTCCTGGCGTAGATAGATAAGATATCCATGTCCTTCCGAATTGATCTGCCGGAGAGACTCATCCAGCTGTGTACCGCAGTCACAGCGTTTTGAGCCAAAAAGATCTCCCGTCAGACACTCAGAGTGTATTCTCACAAGGGGTACAGGGATCTCTTCCTTTTCCATAAGAAGGCAGAAATGATCCTCTTCTGATTCACATCCCTTCAGGCTGTCTGACTCCCGATTTTCAATAAATTCCATCTGGAAATTTCCATACTCCGTAGGGATAATCACAGCTTTATCGGATTTTCTTCTCTCATGTTCCACAAGATCTGCTACAGACAGAACGCCCATATCCCACTCACGGGCCAGATCCTCGATCCTTGTTCCCCGTACCATTTCTCCGTCATCATCCATCATCTCGCAGATAACAGAAGCTGCCTGAACCCCGGCCTGTCTCATAAGATATATGGAGGCTTCCGTATGCCCCTGACGGGCAGCCAGACCACCCTCAGCTTCCAGAATGGGAAACATATGACCGGGACGTGCAAAGTCTTCAGGTCGACAATCCTCCGCGCAGAGTCTCAGCAGAGTGGTTGATCTGTCAAAAGCTGAAATTCCGGTACTGCAGTTTTCGATGGCATCTATGGGAGTACAGAAACGGGTTCCATGCATGGCCTCGGGCCCTCCCGAAGACATCAGCTTCAGTCCTGCCTTATCGCAGTGTTCCTGATCCAGAGCACAGCAGATAAGTCCTCGTGCATTGCGCGCCATAAAATTTATCATCTCCGGTCCGGCAAAAGCTGCTGATCCCACCAGATCCCCCTCATTCTCACGGTCCTCATGATCAGTAACAATGACCATGCCTCCCCCCCTTATTATCTTTGCTGCCTCTTCGACTGTTATTTTCATACATATCCCCATTGCAGAAGTTTCTGCTCTGTTATTCCTTTATTTACTACGGATATCTGTGCCCTTTGACGTAAAAGCAGATCCCCTTCCACATTGACTTTTTCACTTATCTTTAGACCGGCCAGACAAGTGGATCTTAAGGTTTCACCGATAAGCTGAATTGAAAAGCTGGTCGAATCCAGAGAGGCGATTGTCAGACTGACTCCATTCAGGGCCACTGATCCTTCACGGCATATCTCCCGGCGGACTTTGCCGGGCAGTTCCAGGGTCAAAGTTCTACCCCGTCCAACCGGCTTATTTCCCTTAACGGCAGCCATTGCACTCACATGCCCCTGAACCAGATGGCCGTCTACGGCACTGGCCAGAGTCATTGCAGGTTCCAGATGAACTCTATCTCCCGGGCGGCAGTACTGCAGATTACTCTTCTTCAGAGTTACATGGTGGCACTCCACAGTGAACTGAGATTTATCAGCTCCCTCCAGCACTGTGAGACAGACACCCTGTACGGCAATGGAGGCTCCCTGCAGCGGAATATCGGGAAAGCTGTGCGTTATCCACAGAACTCTGGACTCTCTGCCGTCACGAATGCTCTTTACTTCGCCGATACAACGAATCAAACCCGTAAACATCTGAATCCCTCCCTGTATCCGTCTATCTCAATATCACGGCCTGAAATTCTTGTTTCTCTGTCCTCAAGAACCATCTTCCCGTCTATTCCGCTGATACCCAGGTCTCCACAGAACGGAACACCCCTTCCCAGAAGATCGGGAGTCTGAAAAACTGTGAGTCTGTCCCAGTACCCGGCTTTCAGAAAGGAGTTGAAGACCTCACGGCCCCCTTCCACCAGGATACGGAACAGCCCGCGCTGCCTGAGGGTAAGCAGGAATTCCTCCAGAGATTGTTCAGGGTTTTCATTTCTTGAGATCACAATTTTTTCGGGCTGTGGTCCAGGTAGATCCTGCCCATCCTCATCATGGACAGAGAGAGAAGGACTATCTATTTCGAATGTTCTTCTCCCCACCAGGACTGCATCCGACTCTCTGCGGAATTCCATGACCCTCTTGCGGGATTCCGGACCACTGATCCATTTTGAACTGTTGTCTGCAGCCGCAATAAAACCATCCATGGTAATTGCCGCCTTGAGGTGAATATAGGGTCTTTTATTCTGAATAAGGACTTCATAAATCCTGTTTAAACGGGCCGCCTCTTCTTCCAGCACAGCCCATTCCACAGCGATACCTGCATCCCGAAGAGCCCTGATCCCTGCGCCTCTGACGAGAGGGTTCGGATCGGCCCTGGCAATGACCACCGTCTTAATTCCGGCAGCAATGATTTTTTCGGTACAGGGTCCGTTATGCTTGCCTGCATTGCTGAAACTGCATGGCTCCAGAGTGACATACATCTCAGATTCAGCCGGATCATAGCCATTTATACGGCAATGAATCAGTGCATTCTCTTCGGCATGTTTACCGCCGTAGTTCTCATGCAGTCCCTCGCCCAGGACCTTCCCGTCACGGACAATGACTGCTCCCACCATCGGATTCGGCAGAACCGTATTCTGCAGCTGTTCCGATAAGTACAGAGCTCTTTTCATAAACTTTTCATCTTGATTGTACAGAGCATCTCTCCCTTATCGGGGCTCTGTTAAAAGGAAGTGCAGAGTATAGACCTATTCTTATCCACCAGAGCCCCGTAGTTTCACCGGGAGAATCCCCCCAATGAAACAAAAATAAAACAAAGCGTCTGAAAATAAAAAAATGCCCCGGACAGAAAACTGACCGGGGCATGGCAATCCACTCTAACAACATCTTCTCACGTCCGGACTATACCGTCGGCATTGGAATCTCACCAATTCAATCAGATAAATCTGACTCGCGGGCTTTAACCGCCGGTAGGGAATTGCATCTCAGCTCACCCTGCCCCGAAGAATTAATTTTGTCTTACCATAATCAGGGCTGATTTTTTTGTCAAGAGTCATCAGTCGTCGTCAAGCATTATCAAGAAGAGACTGGATAGCAGCTTTGACAGATGAAAATTCTATCCCCTGTTCAGAGCAGTAATCCCGGACAGTCATATTCCTTGGACCCATGGGGACACCCCCCAATGCATCAACAATCTGCTCTTCTGTAATTCCTGAATCAAGAACCTCGGAAAAAAGAGTCTTTCCCCTGATCTCAAGGAGCATGTCATGATCCTCGGGCCCCTCTTCTCCGCCCTCAGGCATATGAACAGAAGAAAGAGAGACAACAGACTCCATAAGGCCATCCAGGATATCAGGATCAAGGCCCAGCTCTTTCTTCAGAATATTATATGCGGGCTGAGGAAGAGCCGTGTCTTCACCGGGTGTGAAAGGCCTGTCCAGATAGAGGGCTACAAAATACCTCATACTGTCTGTCCCCACTTCCCTGCCGTCGATAAGACCGAAGCTCTCCTCAAACTCTTTAATCCTCAGATCTCCAGGGTTCTCCATATCTGAGATTCCAAAGGCTCTTGCAAGGATTTCGACAGGTATTTCAAAGGCATTCTCCACATCCTGTAGAGAGTATGACCCCCTGATATCTGCAGGATCATATTCCCCGGCGGCATCCCCAGCAGCCAGCTTGACTGGTGTCTTGGAACTCTCGGTCTGCCAGTAACCATTGATCATTGTAAATCCTATTCCCAGAACAAATAAAAGTGATAATATCAGGGCGGCGTATTTTGCTGATACTTTCATTTTGACTCCTCCTTGAAGGCTCCGGCATGGAATTCAAGTGTTGCCGGAACAGGACAGTCTCCATCTTCTGAGGTACATTGATAACAGCTGATGCATTGATGATCCCGTACAGTTCCCAGGCTGGAAACAGAGATATTCATGGGGCAGCTTTTATCACATTTCCTGCAGCTGATACATGTCTTTTCATTTCTTTTCAGAGGGATGATTCTAAACAGATTAAACAGTCCCAGCACAGCACCATAGGGGCAGAAATACTTACAGAAAGGACGCTCCACAAAGAGCGACAGCACAGTAACGACAAACAAAATGATGAATCCTGAAATGGCGACTTCTCCTGTCCAGAACTGAAAAAGTGCATAATAGGGATCGATATCTGCAAAGAAAAGCTGACCCGATCGGGCTGTCATAAACAATACCCATATCAGCACAATATATCGGATAAATCGCAGATACCTATCATATTTATAGGGGATAAAATGGTTATGTTTCTTCCGAAAAATCTTTCTGCCGATCCGGCTGATCCACTCCTGAAAAGTTCCAAATGGACAAATCCATCCACAGAACAGAGGGCCCATCAGCAAGGCTGCAGCAAAGACGATATACATAAGAACCAGGCTCGACTCATGCACCTTTTTAACAAAAGTTCCCGCCGTAAGAAGGTTATAAATACTGACTACACCGCCGAAGGGGCATACCCCATGAAGTGATGCTTCGGCTACAAGGGGGATTCCTTTTCCAGACTCTGCCAGTGTGTGGTTAACAGCAATAAGCGCAATCAGCAGAAAAAAAAGGATCTGAATGATGATCCTCAGTTTCGGTTTCCTTTTCACAGAATGTTCTCCTATTTGTTTCAGATAAATGACATAATTGAATATAGTTGATTTCTTATTCATTATACAATTTTTCCACTTAAATGTATGAATTAAGTATGAAGGGAATATATAAATATAAAATTTGTGAATTGACTGTACCATGGAATAGAATTAAGTCATGAAAAAGAAATATGTCATGATTATTGCTACTGGATTTTTCAGACCCGATATTAGAATACTCATGAAAATTAAGAGTTCCATAAGCCGCACCTGGGCAGGCCCCGCCCGTATATTCTGGAGCAGCAAGGGACTGGAACGGCTGAATACAAGGCGGCATTCCGTGGTAATTCTGCTTTTTAACTCACAGAATATAAACGGTCATGAGATGGACCGCCTGAGAAAATTCATCCATGCAGGGGGTGGCGCGATCTTCCTGAACAGGGCCGTTTCATCTCAGAATGAATCAAAAATATTCAGTGATATGATTGGTGCCAGATTCAAAGAGCATCGGGAACTGAGGGAATATAAGTTTATTCCACTTGATAACAGTCTTATTGCTAAAACAGAAGAGACCTTGATCAACGAGAGCTTCAGTGAGTTTACAGTACAGGAAGATGCAGTACTTTGCAGTGAAGCTGTATATGACGATGAGACTCCACTCCCCTCCTCATGGGTAAAAACTTTCGGCAAGGGAAGAGTGTTTTGTTTTCTTCCGGGGGAGCGATTATCCACATATAAAAATGAAAAAATATGGAATCACCTGAGTAAAGCCTTCCTCTGGGTGAGTGATTCCAAGAGAAGGGAATAGAGCCTGAAAAGCCCCCTCATTTGTATTAGAAAATGATGTCACACTCCGCCGGCAAATCCCTTAATAGTGTAATAAAGGTCATTCCACTTCAGTTCATTCTTGAAGCCGCGTATTTCGGTATTATCATCAATAACCACTGCTTCAAGACCGCATATTTCGGCATAGTCCAAAAGCATCTCTGTTGTGACATCCTTACTGTAGCCTGTATGATGTGCTCCGCCTCCCAGTATCCAGGCCGCTGCTGCCGTCTTAAGATCGGGCTTAGGCTTCCATACCACCCTTGCCACCGGAAGTTTAGGCAGATCTTTAACTGAATCCACAGTTTCAACTTCATTAATCAGCAGCCTGAAGCGGTTTCCCATATCCATTAGAGAGGCATTCAGTGAATCACCTCCGCCTACATTGAAAACCATTCTGACAGGATCTTCCTTCCCGCCTATTCCCAGAGGATGGATCTCCAGTTTAACCTTTGTCTCTCCCCCGATACTGGGACAGACCTCAAGCATATGAGAACCCAATACCAGAGGATTCTCAGGGTCCAGATGATAGGTGTAATCCTCCATAAAAGAAGTTCCTCCGCCTTTTCCCTTTCCCATAACCTTCATGGCTCTCACAAGAGCTGAAGTCTTCCAGTCTCCCTCGGCACCAAAGCCGTAGCCCTTCTCCATCAGTCTCTGACAGGCAAGTCCGGGAAGCTGTGCCAGGCCGTGAAGATCTTCAAAGGTTGTAGTGAAAGCACAGAAACCGCCCTCTTCCAGAAAGGAGGTCATACCGGCCTCAAGGCGTGCCGCAGTTCTCAGATCATCAGCACGGGATGCTCCGGGAAGTAGCTCTGGAGAAACATCATACCGGACCTTGTATTCCTCAATAAGGACATCTATTGTCTTTTCATCAACCGCGGCAATCACTGCTGCCAGATCTCCCACGGCATAACCGTAGACATCGTATCCAAGTGCAATCTGTGCTGCCACTTTATCACCTTCAGTGACGGCTACATCTCTCATATTGTCACCGAAACGGGCAATTTTCCCGCCTCTCATATCTTTTACTGCAGCACAGGCTCTCACCCAGGCATCGATTCGCTGATGTACTTCCTCATCCTGCCAGAATCCAACAACAACCTTACGGCTCAGTTTCATTCTTGCATTGATAAATCCATGCTCCCGACCCCCGTGTGCGGACTGGTTGAGGTTCATAAAATCCATATCAATCTCATCCCAGGGGATGTCTCTGTTATACTGCGTATGGAGGTGCAGGACAGGCTTATTCAGAATATTGAATCCATTGATCCACATCTTGGAAGGGCTGAAAGTATGCATCCAGAGAATGACTCCACCACAGGAGGCATCGGAGCTTGCCTTTATACAGAAATCTGTAATCCCCTCAGGAGTCGTAAGGATTCCCTTATACTCAATTTTAGAAGCAATTCCATCCTGAGTACTCAGATAATCTGCAATTTCCTCTGTATGTGCCTTAACCTGGTTCAGGGTCTCTTCACCATAGAGGTGCTGACTGCCCGAAACCATCCAGATACTCATATCATCATAAACGTTCATATCATATCCTTCCCTTTTTTTTATCATCCAGGTGTTTAGGTTCACGCCTGTCCGTAATAAGCATCCTTGCCATGTTTTCTCTGATAGTGTTTGTCTATAAGACTCTGCTTCAAACGGGGAGCTCCCGGTTTTATCTGTTCAGTAAACAATGCCATCCGGCAGAGTTCTTCCAGAACGGCGGCATTATATACAGCTTTCTCAGGAGTAGAGCCCCAGGTAAAGGGTCCATGTGAGGCAACAAGAATCATCTGCACTTCATCCACCGAAAGATTCTGATCTTTCAGTGCTGTAAGAATCTGATATCCTGTCTGCTCTTCGTAATCCCCCTTTATCATGGTGTCACTCATAACATCTGTGACAGGGATATCTCCGGCCAGATGATCGGCATGGGTAGTTCCATAAATTGGAACAGAACAGCAGGCCTGTGCCCAGGCGACAGCATAAGTGGAGTGGGTGTGAACGATCCCCCCCAGAGAAGGGAAAGCCTTATAGAGCACCGCATGAGTCTTGGTATCCGATGAGGGACGCATAGAGCCCTCCACGACCTTGCCATCCAGATCCACCAGAACCATGTCATCCGCTTTCAGCTTCGAATACTCTACTCCGCTTGGTTTGATGGCAAAAAGCTTCTCATTCGTATCATAGGCACTGACATTCCCAAAAGTATAGATGGCCAGATTCCTCCGGGGAATCTCCATATTGGCCTCAAAACATATCTCTTTAAGCTCTTTTATACGACTCATTTGTCATCCTCCCTTTTTATCAGATGTCTTTTTGTAATTCTCAAAGGTGTGCAGATTTTCTTTAGTAATAATATTCAAAGGAACAATCATCTCCTTCTGTACTTCTTTATTCAGAACTAGCCTGTCATAGAGCTGAAGTACTCCTCTGTAGCCCTGATCCTCAGGCTGCTGTGTAAGGATGAAATCGATCAGACCATTCTCGATATACTCTTCCCTGCCGGGAATAAGGTCGTAACCGATAAGAGGCACTTTTTTAAAGGAGGGCCCTTTTTTATCCAGCCATGAGGCTGCGTAATAGACCGTGGAGTTGGCAACAAATATACCCTGGGGCAGAATTTCAGATTCCTTTTCAAAAGCATCCAGATAGCGGTGAAAACTAGCCTCATCATCTACCTCTTCCTTCACATCAAGGAGGCGGCAGTCCGGACGGTTTTCTGCCATATAGTCACAGAATCCCTTTATTCTCTTTTTAAGATGAGGGTTACTGCCGGGAGGCTCAATCAGCATGACAGCCGTATTTTCTCTGCCGGCAAGGAGCAGACTCATCAGTTTTCCCGAGAGGATTCCACTTTGATAGGAATCCTGACCGATATAACTGATTTTTTCGGTCAATTCCGGGATATCGGAGTCAATGAAAAGATAGGGAATAGACTTATCATACAGGCAGTTCTTCACTTCCTCCGGACGTACGGGAGCAATAAGCAGGCCGTCCGGTCCCAGGCGGCAGGCTTTTTCCATCACATCACTGCATGATTGAGGAGAATATCGGTCAAAAGTCAGAACTTCAATATGGCTTCCGAAGCTGCTGAGCTCAGCGGCTGCATGACTGATTCCCCGAATGACCAGTTCCCAGTAACCGCTGTCCTGTCCGGCATGGGGAATAACGGCAGAAAAGTTGAAATGTCTGGTCTTCTTTAATCCTCTTGCATGGATATTTGGTGTGTAGTTCATCTCCACCATAGCCCGCCTGACTTTTTCAGCAGTTTTTTCTGAATAACGCCCCCGCTTATGGATGATCCGATCCACCGTCCCGATGGAAACCCCTACAGCTTCAGCAATATCTTTGATGGTAGGCATTCTATGCAATTCCTCCGCTTATCAGCTTATCCGTTTCTGTAATACCCTTTTTAATTGACAGAATCAGAAAGTGATATTAAAATGCGTTATCGATAACGCAAATGATAGATGCTAAATATAAATATGTAAAGAGGTTTTTTTGATGGATATTAAATCACAGATTGAATCAGGGCAAACCGTTCTGGGAATTGAGCTGGGGTCTACAAGGATCAAGGCTGTCCTTATTGATATGGATAATAAACCTATTGCCTCCGGGGGGCACGGCTGGGAAAACAGTCAGGTAAACGGAATATGGACCTACTCACTTGATGAGGTCTGGGATGGTATAGCTAAGGCCTATGCCGGTCTTAAAATGGATGTGGAACAAAAATTCTCAACCGGGATAAAATCCTTCAAGGCCATAGGTTTCAGCGGGATGATGCACGGGTATATGGTCTTTGATAAAGATGACAAACAGCTTGTCCCCTTCAGAACATGGAGAAATAATATAACCTCTGATGCCGCCGAAAAACTTACAGAAACCTTCTCCTACAATATTCCCCAGCGCTGGAGCATTGCTCATCTTTATCAGTCTGTTCTGGCTGATGAACCACATGTAAAAGATATCGATTGCATCACAACCCTTGCAGGTTATATCCATTACAGACTGACCGGTGAAAAGGTCATGGGTGTGGGAGAGGCTTCCGGAATGTTCCCCATCAAACTGAAAACAAAAACCTTTGATAAGGAAATGATGCAGAAATTTGATAATCTGCTTAAGGATAAATCTTATTCATGGAAACTTGAGGATATTATGCCGAAGGTACTTGTTGCCGGAGAGCAGGCCGGAACCCTCACAGCAGAAGGTGCCGGGCTTATTGACTCCTCCGGAGAACTGGAGGCAGGAATTCCCCTCTGCCCCCCTGAAGGGGATGCAGGCACGGGCATGGTAGCCACCAATTCTGTAGCCGTTAGAACAGGAAACGTATCAGCAGGGACATCTGTTTTTGCAATGCTCGTTCTGGAAAAGGATCTTTCCAGGGTACACAATGAGATTGACCTGATCACAACCCCTGACGGACAGCTGGTGGGTATGGCTCATTCCAACAACTGTACATCCGACTACGATGCCTGGATTTCACTCTTCGGTGAAGCGGCAAAAGCACTGGGAATGGATGTATCCACTCCCGTTCTCTACGATACTCTCCTTGAACAGGCACTCAAGGGAGATCCCGACTGCGGAGGACTTCTGGCCTACGGTTATATCTCGGGAGAACATATGACAGGATTCAGTGAAGGAAGACCTCTCTTTGCCCGTTCAGAAGGAAGCAGTTTTACACTGCCCAACTTTATAAGGACCCATCTATTTACATCACTCTGTGCTCTGAAAACCGGTCTCAATATTCTTATTGATGAAGAGAAGGTGGACGTAGATGAAATACGCGGTCACGGCGGTTTCTTCAAGGCTGCGGAAGTAGGACAGAAGATAATGGCTGCAGCCACAAACACCCCCATATCCATACTGGAGACTGCCGGCGAAGGCGGAGCCTGGGGGATTGCCCTTCTGGCCTCTTTTATGGTGAATAAAAGTAAAGAATCACTTCCTGAATACCTGAATAAGGTCTTCGCCGAAAGCATGGGAACAGCAGTAAAACCCGATCCTTCCGATGTCAAAGGATTCAATGCCTTCTTTGAGAGATACCATAAGGGACTCTCCATCGAAAGAGCAGCGGTTGAGACATTAAAATAGAAGTTCAAAGAGGAATAGCAGCTTTGAATTGAGACCCTTTATTCAGCTGAATCCGGAAGTTCCAGGTCAACCTGCTCCGGGTTCAGTTCTTCATCGGCATAACGCTTCATGGCGCCGCTTGATTTGAACGAAGTAAACACATCGGCGTCTATATGACCGTCTTTTATCATAAAATCCATGATACTGAGAGCCTTTGAGAGTTTCATTGGCTGTCTGTAGGGTCTATCTTTTGCTGTAAGGGCTTCAAAGATATCGGCAACAGATATAATTCTGGCCTGCAGAGGAATATCCTCACCCTTCAGCCCTTCAGGATAACCGGAACCGTCCAGTTTTTCATGATGCATGGAAGCATAGTCTCCTACCATGGAAAGATGACCGGGAAATTTCAGTTCCGCCAGAATATTTCTTGTCATTGCCGCATGATGTTCGATCTGTTTTCTTTCTTCAGGAGTTAGATTCCCCTTTCTGATAGACAGATTATAGAGTTCATTCTCTGTAATATAGGGATACTCCTGCCCCTCTGCGACATAGGTCTTTTTACTGATGGTCTTAAGCCTTTCCAGTTTATCATCGGAAAGGAACTCTCCACTGAGATTACACTGTCTCAGGAACTCCATCTCCTCTTTCATTTGCTCATGATCACAGTTATCATCGGCTGTCTTGATGGACCCGCAGATCATCCTGTAACGGGATTCGATAAGCTCGATTCTGTCCTGCATTCCCTCAAGCTTGGTCTTCTTATCCATCACACTCTCTGGAGTCGTGACTTTACCAATATCATGCATCCAGGCCGCCATTTTCAGTTCTTCCATCTCTTCCTGATTGAATGTTTTACCTGCAAAAGCTGTGGAATCATCTCTGTTCATACCCTCTGCAATAAGCATGGTAAGAATTACAACCCTGGTGATATGACCGCCGGTAAATGCCGACTTTTCATCAACAGCCGTGGCAATACTCCGCATAAAGGCGTGGAACAGCTCTTCCAGATCCTTGTTAAGCTCAACATTAGTCAGAGCAACAGCCGCCTGAGAAGCCAATGAGACAATCAGTGTCTCTGAAAATTCACTGAAGGGCTGAACACGGGGCGTATCCCTCTCACGGGCATTAATAAGCTGGATTACACCGATGAGGAGCCCGGACATATTTTTCATAGGAATTACAAGCATTGATTTAGAATGGTAATTGTTAAGACGATCATAGGTCTGGGTTCCTGAAAAATCGAAATTTTCCGCTTTATAGACATCATGAATATTGATAATCTCACCCGTAATGGCAGCATGAGAGGAGGCATTTGATTTATTCGGTGTTCCGTCTTCTTTACTCAGGGGTACAGGTGGAAGGGTTACCGGATTGCCGCTGGTCCCTCCCAGGCGGGAGCCCATGGTCTCGTTGTGAAGTATTGAAAACTCCAGACAGTCATCCTCTTCATTGTAAAGGTAAAGAGTACCGCCATCGGCTCTGGTAAGCTTTCTGGCTTCATCAAGGATCAATTCCATTAATTTATCTACATTCTTCTCTGTGGAGAGAGCCAGCCCTATATCGGCAAATGCCTTATATCCGCCTTCACTCTCTTTCAGAAAATCCACTTTGTTCTTTAGCTCATTATTGGCATCGGCCAGCTTACGCCTCAATCGGTTATAACTGCTGGAAAGAAGAGAAAACTCATCATCCGTAATCAGATCGATCTCTTCAAAATGCTCAAAATCGAGATCCTTCATGGAATCTATCAAAACTTCCAGTGGAGCGATAATATTTTGATTAAATCGTCCTTTAAAAATATAGTAAAGAATAAGGATGATGGAGAGGATAAAAATTAGAATATAAATAAATATGGTGTTTCTGGTTCGCAGAATCGGTGATCTGTCATGCACCAGAAAAACGACATAATTGGAATTCATATTTACGGTTCCAGACAGAGCAATGGGAGCAAAATAAACATTCTGTGCACCCTCAGGGAAAATTACATTTTCATAAAAACCCTTCTCTCCGGAAATTCCCCTAAGCACTGCCTCTCTCATCTCTTCAGGCCAGTTAATATCACTTACTTCCAGATCCCTGTATCCACCAACATTAAGTGATGAATCCTGATCTTTGAGAACTGAGCGGGTCATATCCTTGAGATTATATATTTCAGAACTGTACTGAGAATCCGGATGTGCGATTACCACACCTTCCATATCTGTGACGATGGCATATATATCTTCCAGAACCATGTAGGATTCTACAATTTCCTGAAGCTTATCAAAATTGATATCCATCCCCATGATCCCGATAAACTGACCTTCATCCATTATGGGATGAAAGATTGAGGCGACCGGCTTGCCTCCGGTCAGGGAATAATATGAGTGTGATAAGAAGGATCTATAGTCCTGATTGACCGCCATCTTCTTAAACCACCAGCGGTCGGTCCTCTGACCTAGGGCACCGAAAGAGCGGGCAGTCTGAAACCCCTGTTTATCCTGAACAAAGAAAAGTTCAACAAAATCATATTGCTGCTGCAGCATGCTCAGTAATGGAGTTCCGAAAAGATCCTGTACTGCTGTATCAGTATTATAATTTCTGCTGTAGTTCTCTCTTCTGGTATCCCAGTCTTCTTCTGCTTCCAGGATGGAATCTTTAATCTCCGGATTTATGGAAAGCTGATAATTCAGAGTGACACCATGGTCCAGGAATGCCCGGATATTTTCAGCTAGCCCCTGGAGATGAATCAGATTCTTTTCATGGGTATCTTTTTCAGCGCGAAAAAGAAGATAAACCGTTACGGTCATTGAAGAAAAGAATACTGACAGTGCTACAGACAGGATGAGCAGAGTATTAAACTTTCTTGAAACCTTACTCATCATTTAAACTTCGGATAAATTGCCTTTCTCGTCAAGCTGTTTTTCTTTTTAATCAGCCAGTGGATAGTAAAGAGAGAAAACTGTCCCTTTATCCTCGGTACTTTTCAGATGGATAAATCCGTGATGTTCCAGAAGAGATCCATACACTGCAGACAATCCAAGGCCGGAGCCCTGACCCAGATCTTTTGTAGAGAAAAACGGTTCAAAAACATGATTGATAATATCTGCAGGGATGCCGCTGCCTGTGTCTGAAACCCTGAGATAAAAGAAATCAGTCTCAAGCCGGACTGGCCCTGTCAATGTCTCAATTTGTGTCCCTTCGGCCAGATTCACAGTAGAATAATTCAAGATTCCTTCACCCTGTATCGCATCTCTTGCATTAAGGGCCAGATTCATCAGAACTCTCTGGATTTCTGTCGGGTCACCCTGAATATGACTTTCTGAAGCATTTAATTCACACTCAATCTTTATATTCCCGGGAAAGATATGCAGCAGTAGATCTCTTGTTTCATCAATAATGGAATGAAAATCAAAAGAGTTGCTTACCATCTTTCCCTTTCTGGAAAATGAGAGCAGCTTGGATGTTAGATCCGAGGCCCGGGAAATAAGCTTGGTAATCTCACAGAGTCTGGCACTCTGATCACTGACATCCTCAAGGTCCAGCTCCATAACACTGATCATCCCCTGGATTCCCCCCAGCAGATTATTGAAATCATGGGCTATTCCTCCGGCAAGCTGACCGACAATTTCCATTTTCTGAGATTGTCTGAGCTGTTCTTCAAGCTCCCTTGATTCGGTAATATCCCTGAGAATAATAACCGCTCCCCGGATAACAGAGTTCCGGCTCATCCTGATGGGAGCAGCACCAATTGTTACAACAGAGACTTTCCCATTCTTATTCTCTATAAGATACCTGGCCGCAGAATCTATAACTTCACCTTTGTGAAGAACCGCATTAAGGAACCCTGTATAGAATTCGCCTGTAAATTCATCCTTCAAGTTCAGAATATTCTGGAGAAAAATATAATCATCAAAATCCTTTTTATATCCACACAGCCTGGAAGCAACAGAATTAATGGATAGCAGACGGCCCTCCGCATCACTCACAAGTACTCCGTCGGTTATGGAATTCAAGGTAATCCTCAGATTTTCCTCACTCCTTGCCAGAGCAGAATTCAGATCTGAAAGAGCCTTGTTCTGTTTGCTCAAAAGAGAAGTGGCCTTTGTCTGATGAGACATAATCTCTTTCAACCTGTAACTGAGATGGCTGAATTCCCAGATACGACTGTCCGGCCAATTCTCATTCTCCCCGGGATCATCCAGACCGTACATATACCTTGAACTCTGGAGAATCAGACTATCCAGAATATTACTGAAACGCTTCGACATCAATTTCAATACAGGAATCAGGAGCAGAGAAACCACTGAAATCAGGAAGAGAATAAGACTGATATTCCTTAGATGACTGTACATCATCTCATGGCGGGACATCTCAGACTGTATAATCCAGCCTGTTGATTCCATTTCATAAATATAGACAAAGCGTGATTCAAAAAAACTGCTGCTCCGGTAATCCTGTACAGAAGGCATCCATAAGGAAATACCCTTATCAAGGGAAGTCAGGGTTCCCTCTGAGAGACCGATCAGCTCCATAGTATCCGGGAGAAAGGGTGATGATTCAGAAGAAGAGACTATCAGCCGGCCTGTACTGTCTTTCAGAGCAATACTGTGTTCTTTATCTTTTCTATGATACTCAAGGAGGTATTGCAGCTCTTTATAGATTCCCGGATCTTTTCCGTCTCTCAGCTGCATACTCATTTCACGTGGATTGTCCCTATATTCAATAATAAGGCTCTCAATATCACTCTCCAGATTTTCCGAAGAAACTAACAAAAGTTCTGATGAATAATCAATATTCCTATCCATGAGAATACGGTTCTCCAAACTCAGAAGAATGAATACCACTGTAATAACCAGTATAAGCAGAGAGGATGAAATGATATTAAAATAACGGTTTAAACGGAGCCTTCTCACCATATGAAGCTTCTGAACATGAGAACTGGCCAGAATTGCATTTGCCGCTGCGGCAGCAAACAGGGCGTTTAGAAAGTAGACCTCCGCTCTCAGCAGGATCAGAAGCATTGGAAGGTTCAATAATTTTAAGAAGAGGAGAAAAGTCAAAGGGATTCCAATAAATAGCCAGTAGAGGGATATCAAAATCAGGGGTATTCCGGTTTTTTTCCTGTATACAGCCAATGAGAGAAACAGGGCTTCCAGAACAAAAATGGGAACTGCCAGATAATGGCCACAGCTGAGAGAGTACAGCAGTGCTGAAATCAGACCTGCAGCAGCAGCCCATGCAGGATGAAAGAGCAGTGCAATTATAAATACAGGAATATTCCCGAATATAAAATCCACAGACTCAAAAAACTGTATAGAAAAATAGCTTCCTGGTATTATCAATAGAAAAAGAATAGTGAGAATAAGGTATTTTTTAGTTTTAGCATTCATTTCAGCATATCCGGTAACTGTATCTGACACATAGTATAGTCTACAAAGAGATCACTTTTGATTCAAAAAAAAAGCCTCCGGAATATCCGAAGGCTTTCATATTAATATAAAATAAGCTTAAAAGGTCTTAGACCATTGCTTTTTCAACAGCTACCGCTACGGCAACAGAAGCACCGACCATGGGGTTGTTACCCATACCGATGAGTCCCATCATTTCTACGTGAGCGGGAACAGAAGAAGATCCGGCGAACTGAGCACTGGAGTGCATCCTTCCCATGGTGTCTGTCATACCGTAGGAGGCAGGACCGGCGGCCATGTTATCGGGATGCAGAGTTCTTCCTGTTCCTCCACCGGAGGCTACAGAAAAATATTTCTTTCCCTGTTCGTTACACTCTTTCTTATAGATACCGGCTGTGGGGTGCTGGAATCTTGTGGGGTTTGTAGAGTTACCGGTAATGGAAACATCAACACCCTCTTTATGCATGATAGCAACACCTTCAGAAACATCATCAGCGCCATAGCAGTTGATAGTTCCTCTGTCACCATCGGAGAATTTGGTTTCTTTAACTACAGCCAGTTCACCACTATCGTAGTCATACTGAGTCTGAACATAATTGAATCCATTAATTCTGGAGATAAGGTATGCCGCATCTTTTCCAAGACCGTTCAGGATAACTCTTAAGGGAGCTTTTCTTACGGTGTTGGCATTCTGAGCAATCTTAATTGCACCTTCGGCGGCTGCAAATGATTCGTGTCCTGCCAGGAAGCAGAAACAGTTGGAATCATCACTCAGCAGTCTGGAGGCCAGGTTACCGTGTCCGATACCAACCAGTCTCTGGTCGGCAACAGATCCGGGAATACAGAAAGCCTGCAGGCCTTCACCCAGAACTTCGGCAGCCTTGCTGGCTTTTGTTATGCCTCTTTTCACGGCAATTGCCGCTCCGAGGACATAGGCCCAGCTGGCATTCTCAAATGCAATATTCTGAGTATCTTTTACAATCTCATAAGGATCAAATCCTTTATCTGTACAGATCTTTCTGGCTTCTTCCAGAGAGGCGATTCCGTTCTCTTTCAGAACGACTTCGATCTGTTTAATTCTTCTTTCGTAACTTTCAAACAGTGCCATAATTTCTAAGCTCCTCCCTACTCGTGTCTCGGGTTAACAAATTTAACCCCTTCGGTAAATCTTCCATAGCTATTGGTACATACCTTAACAGCTTCGTTGGCATCCTTACCATCTTTAACAATCATGTCCATCATGGGTCCGGTTTTTACATACTCGTAACCGATAATTTCATCATTCTTATCCAGGGCCAGTTTGGAAATATAACCTTCGGCCAGGTTCAGGTAACGGGCACCTTTGGCTCTAGTTCCATATGTGGTTCCAACCTGGGAAACAAGACCTTTACCAAGGTCTTCAAGTCCGGCACCAACAGGAAGTCCGCCATCTGAGAAAGCAGTCTGTGAACGCCCGTAGGCAATCTGCAGAAAGAGTTCTCTCATGGCTACGTTGATAGCATCACAGACCAGGTCGGTGTTGAGAGCTTCCAGGATAGTTTTTCCTGTCAGTATTTCTGAAGCCATAGCGGCTGAGTGAGTCATTCCGGAACAGCCGATTGTTTCAATCAGACATTCTTCGATAATTCCTTCCTTGATATTCAAAGACAGTTTACAGACACCCTGCTGGGGTGCACACCATCCGGCTCCGTGTGTAAATCCTGAGATATCTCTTACATCTTTAGCAACTCTGAATTTTCCTTCCATCGGAATGGGAGCAGATTCATGTTTTGGTCCTCTGGAAATGGGACACATTTCGTTTACTTCTACAGAATATTCCATTTTTCCTCCTGTATACGACCAAAGCTGTCGTACAGCCCTGGTGTCAGTTTTTTCAAAGCCCAAGGGCCTTGTGTTAATAAGTCTTACTTAGACATGTGGTGACATGCTAAGGATAAATGACATAAGACCTTAGTTCCCGACCATAGTATTGAAAATGAGGGAGTTTGAAAAGAACTTAAGCAAATTAATAAGTAAATTATTATCTTTTCTCTGTGGTTTTAACACCGTAGATGATACCGTTCTTTCCGGCAGGGAAAATCTTCAGAAGTTCAGTGAATCCGTATTTCATATAAAAACCGATTCCCTTCTGATTTTCAGAATCAACAATAAGATGAAGCCCTTCAATGCCTTTTTCTTTCAGATGCCCG
Organism: Oceanispirochaeta sp. M1; assembly: GCF_003346715.1. Taxonomy (NCBI): domain Bacteria; kingdom Pseudomonadati; phylum Spirochaetota; class Spirochaetia; order Spirochaetales; family Spirochaetaceae; genus Oceanispirochaeta; species Oceanispirochaeta sp. M1. The sequence continues at coordinate 3,878 of NZ_QQPQ01000042.1, read as the reverse complement.
AGAAGACTATCCACCAGCAGATGCCCAAGTCCCCTTCTCTGAAAATCAGGATGAATATTGATATGAAGATGAGCAGGATAATCTGAATAGATTTTTTTCATTTTGAAGAAATGTATCAGATTGAGTTGAATCCCCTCTCTATGACGGTAATAAGCCATATTGTGTTTCTTTATGGTTCCAGGATGGTCAGACTCCATATCTTTAACTGCTTTTTGAATATTCCTGTAATATTCCCGATTAAAGATCTTCTGATACTTCCCGGTATCAACAGCACAGAGAATTATACCCACAGCACGGTCTGATTCCGACTCGGCAGCAACAAAACAGTTATCCCGGCTCTGCTCATAATAGAACTCACCCCATCGCTTATAAATAATTGCCGGAAAAGGATGTGCTTTACCATGAGGATCTGCAAGATGGAGAATCTCTATCAGAGCATCCCTGTCTTTTATCTGCATTTTTCTTACTATAAAATCTGACATAGGAGGAAGTATATCAGGAGAAGAGAAATCTCCATACAAAAAAAATGACAAACCCGCTGACTATCGAAGCCATTAGAGTATGTTTTCTTAAAATAACCCCTCCCGCAACAGCTGCAAGGGCACCGAAAATATAGGCATTTGAGAAACTGATATCCCACTCTCCCCGGGGAAGAAGTACCGCTGGAACCAGTATGGCTGTCAAAACAGCCGGAGGAACATAATAGAGAGCTCTTTCCATCAGATCAGGCATCTGAAAGCGATCGGCAACAGCAAGAAGAATATAGCGGATAAAAAAAGTAACAGCAAACATTCCGGCAAGCATTATTATTTCAGGCAGAGTCATGTCTGTTCTCCTTTGAGAAACTCTTGATATTGAACTGATTTGTCTACAAGCAGACCTGCTGAAACTCCCGCCAGAGCTGCGACTATAAGTCCAAGTTTAAACGGCATGAATCCAGTCATCAACGAGACCGCAGCAGCGGTTATAACACAGACCACGGTGGATCTATTTTTAATAAAGGGAATTGTCATACCTATAAAGGTGACAGGAAGGGCAAAATCAAGCCCCCAGGCTCCGGCATCAGAAATACGGCTGCCCAGAATAAGACCCAAGATACACCAGATCTGCCAATTAACGTACATGGCCAGAGAAGCACCAAGCTGGTACCAGTGTTTCCAGGGAGAATCATCATCCTCCCGGTAGCGGCTTATGCAAACAGCAAAGGCTTCATCGGTCAGCCAGAAGGCCAGTGCTATCCGCCAGCGCTGTGGAACTGTCTTCAGATAGGGAAGCAGAGTGGCGCTGTAGAGCATATGCCTCAGGTTTACAACGACTGTGGTCAGAATAATAATGGCAACAGGGGCCCCTGCACCCACAAGGCCGACGGCTATAAACTGTGCCGACCCGGCAAAAACAAACAGGGACATGGCAACGGCGGCAGCATTGGAAAGCCCCGCGGTCACAGCAAGAGTCCCGTATATCAATCCAAAGGGCGCTGTTCCCATAAGGAGAGGCAGAGCAGCTCGTGCTCCTGCGGTGAATTCACTTGTTTTACTGTACTTTTGATTTCCCATTTCGAACATCATATCAGGGAAAACCCCAAGAAAAAAGTGTCTACCATGCAGTCATGAGAGGGCTGGGCTGCTATATAAAGACAAAAGAACCGGAAAACCCTGAACATTCGTAATAATCCATTCATTATTCAGGAAATCACCGGATTCAGGGATTATATTATTAGGAGTATGAATGAGATGATTTTTAATCCTGACAAACTTGAGAAATTGAACAACCCGGTTAGAAAGAAGTGGCTTCCTCCAGAACTGATATGGAAATCCCTTGATCTTGAATCACCTGAAGTCCTTGTAGACTATGGTGCAGGAACCGATTTTTTTACACAGGAATTTGCCTCCTCAGCTCCTGAAGCCGTTATTCACGCAGTGGATATACAGCCGGTGATGATAGAATATCTCAATGCCAACATGCCTGAGAATATTCGCCCTGTTCTTGTAGACAGTACTCATATACCCCTGAAAAACAACTGCGCTGACGCCCTGTGGAGTATTGCTGTTTATCATGAACTTGAAAATACAGAAACTTTTCTGAATGAAGCATACCGCGTACTCAAACCTGGGGGAGTCTTGCTGATAATTGACTGGGAAAAGGAGAATCCTGAGATGAGCTCAGGACCTCCCATTGCCGAGAGGATAGGATCTTCCGAACTTATCCGGGAAATAATTGATAGTGGTTTCAGAGAAATTACATCCATTCAGGAATTCAATTCCCATATATGTATAAGAGCCCTGAAACCACTCTGAATATTCCCGGCAGCTCTATACTGAGAATGTAGTTTTCTTCTTGGCCAGACGTCTTCTGGACGCAAGGATTTCATCTCCATAGGATTCCAGAATACCCTTCAGCTTTTCCTGAAGTACGGGCATCCCGAATGCTTTTTTCATGGCATTGAAGCTGTGCTCAGTCATCATGGCCCTGACAGCAGGATCAGTAACAATCTGATAGATCTGTTCCAGGGAATTATCAGGTATCAGCAGGCGGCCGTTTACATCGTAATCATCTCTGATTTCAACACAGTCCAGACCCCGGTTCATAATATCAGTCTTATATACCAGATATGTTGCCACTGCCAGAGGAATACGGGCGGCTACTGTCTCAAGAAGAGCATTCCCGAATCCTTCCCACACAGGAAGATAGGTCACAAAATCCGCATTTACAAGGACATCCCTGTTTGTATATAAACGCCTGCCCTGATCATCCGTACCACGAACCGATGCGACCCGCTCTGCAATCAGATCCAGTTCAACACCCTCTGTATCGGCAATCTTCTGAATACCGTGGACATAACTGTCATCCAGCTCATCTCCCTGATATAAGGAGATAATAAAGCGGATATGTTCTTTCAACTCCGGATATTTCTGCTGAAAACGGGAAACCAGATAAATGGAATCTTCGATTCTCTTACGTGGTACAATTCTTGTGGGCTGCAGAAAGAGGATATCATCCTTACTGTATCCCAGGTCTTCCCTGAACTGTCTGTTATAATCATCCATTACGGGAGGATTACTGAAGTCCTCACAGTTGGGAACAATATGGGGATGGACCCTTCGTATGGTTCTCAGGTTGTGAGCGGCATAGGAGGATATCACCACATGTTCCAGAGAAGGATCTGTGGGAGGCATTATCTCTTTTAGAAGATCTTCCATATAATTTCCGCTGAAACGGCTTCTCTCCCACCAGAAATCATGATGGTGGAAAATAACGGCCGTTTTGTATTCTGAAGACAGCTTGTATACAGCCATGGCACCCACTAGAGTCATGGGCATGGCGTTTGTATTTTGAGCGATAAGGGCATCTATATCATTTTCCAGAATAAACTGATGGATCTGCTCTGCTGCATCGGAGCCGATAATATTAAGGCTCTCCATTAGTTTTTTACGTTCCTTGGAACTTCCGTTTGATCTATTCCCCGGTACTATATGAGGGAACATCACAGGTTCTATACGTTTCTGAAAATCTGAATCAAAACAGAGTTCGGGGACCGTGAGTCTTCTTTCTGCCGGAACCCGAGGCAGATCGGCTGCATATACACCCGAGACTGTATAGATTTCATGGCCCATATCACAGAGTACATCAATCCATTTATCAACTTCCAGAGAGACGCCGTCAACATCTCCCAGCTTGCCGCAGACAACGGCGAGTTTATATGACTGTTTCATTTACTATCAACCTTACAAGAAATATTTTATATTTATATTCACAGCTGTCCAAGATAATTTGAAAGGGGTTTTATAAAAGCCGATCTCCGTTTATTCTTAAGTCGACTAAAACAATACAACAAAAGGAAATCGGCTATGAGTCATCATACTACAACGTTTGGACAG
>NZ_QQPQ01000041.1 GCF_003346715.1 Oceanispirochaeta sp. M1 | reverse complement strand
ATTGTTCATGAAAAAAGATATCTGGCTATGGTTGAATAAGCCAAAACCAATGGCAGAATCAATGTTTTTTTCAGATGGTCAAATGGGGCTGTTTTTATGAAGCAATTTTATCTTGGACAGCTGTGAGCACTCATATAAGTTCCCTGGGAACCATGATCAGAGGCAGTGAGAAGACACTCGGATCAATAGAGCGATTTATCCCCATTGGGATTGAATCCGTTGAGTTTTTTTTCTGGGAGAGCATTCCAGACTCTGTGAATATCTCTTTGATGGAGAATATTGCAGTAAAGTGTGAGCAGAATGGAATTGAAATATCCTCCCTGGCACTGTATTCCAATCCCCTGAGAGACGGTGAATCGGAAAAAAAGGCCCGTTCAGACTGGAATTCACTTATTGAATTTGCTGACCGTTTTGGAGTGCCTGTAATATCTGGTTTTACAGGTAGGATTCCCAATACCCCCCTGGAAGCATCCTACCAGCGGGTTAAGGATTTTTATTCACCAATCGTAGACCGCTGCCAGGCAAAAGGGTTAAAACTGGCCTTTGAAAACTGTCCCATGGAAGGAGACAGATCCAGTGGAGACTGGAATATAGCTTTTCTTCCGGAAGTATGGGAGATCCTCTTTAATGATTTCTTCCCGGATAATTCTGTGGGCCTGGAATTCGATCCGGGACACTGTGTCCAGCTTGGATTACCAGTCCTGGAATTGATGAAGCAATGGATCCACCGGATATACCATATTCATGGAAAGGATGCCCTCTCAAAGGATTTTTCAGAGTTTAGATTCCCCGGTGAAGGAATGACTGACTGGCATAAACTATTCAGTCTGATTCAGTCGGAAGGTTACAGGGGGGCTGTGGATCTGGAAGGATATCACGGTAAATTTGTTTCCCATGAATTTGAACTGGAAAAACAGGAAAACAGCCTGAGATTCCTGAAAGAATGCAGAGATATTAAAACAGAGTAGACAGGACAGGATCATTCAGACCCTGCCCTATCCATGTGCATGAAATTGTTTTAAATACTGGTACCTATCTGATAGGCAGCCTTTACCGCTTCAAACACTCTTCCGCATCTGGAAGAGTCACCTATATTATGAATTTCCGGCGCACTGTTCTTTTCCTGACACTCATAAAAGAAGGAGTCATCAGGAACAGCTCCGGCAGCAAGAACGATAAGATCCGCATCGATCTCAATCTCTTCCGGTTTATCCTTTATTGCCTTGGCAAAGGGATTTTCAATATTCTCCGGAAGAATGGGAGACCAGGTTACATAGGGGTCGGGAACAGTCTTCGACTGGTTCTTCATTATCACTGCGGATCTGCCCTTTACTTCCTTAAGCATTGTGCAGTTATGAAGAGGTACTCCCAGCTCTTCCAGATAATGTATGAGGTATCCCCTGTTTGCCGTACAGACACCTTCCATTATTTGGGGCAGCATCTCCACAAGCTGTACATTTTTACCCTTCTCATGTCTGAGAAAATAGGCAGTTTCACAACCTACGACACCGCCGCCCACAACAACAATATTTTCAGCTTTTTCGGCAAGGGACGGGTCTCTGAGAAGATCAACTGCAAAAATAACATTGGAGGCTTCAATCCCTTTTACAGGAGGCCTTTTCTGTGCGGTTCCGGTGGAGGCTACGATGACATCCCAGCCCTCAGCTTTCAATTGATCCGGAGTGGGTGCTGTATTAAGCTTCAGACTCAAGTTATGCTCTTTGGAACAAAGCTCAATTTGTTTTTTCAGATAATTTAAATAGTTGATAATATCAAACTTGATACTGGGACGGGAGCCGGGATTCAACATTCCTCCGATCTCGTCTCTCTTCTCAAAAAGGGTTACATCATGGCCCCGGCGTGCTGCCGTAAGAGCTGTCATAACACCTGAAGGACCCGCTCCCATAACGGCGACTTTTCTAGGTTTATCAACCCTTGTCATCTCCGTGCCGTTAAATATATCTTCAAATCCTGTTATAGGATTAATGGCACACTGAGGATGGCCACCCTCTACAAATTCATTAATGCAGCCTTCCTGATCACCGATACAGGGTGCAATCTCATCGACACGGCCCGCATAGACTTTTTTAGGCCAGTCAGGATCCGCAAGAAGAGGCCTGCCAAGCATTACCATATCACACTGGCCATCCCGGAGAGCAGCCTCGGCGACATCGGGATATCCCAGCTTTCCTACACCTACCACAGGCACTTCCACTCCCGCATTAGAGATAATTTTATTCTCTGCGAAATACTCCTTGACGATTTGTGAAACCTCAAGAAAACATCCGGGAGGCATGGGTCCCGGAGGATGGGGAAGCCACCAGTTATCATAACAGCCAAGGTCAACATCAAAGACATCGACACCCGCTGCCACAAGGTCTTTCATGTAATCCAGTGTCATATCTACGCTGCGCTCGTTTCTGAACTTCTTGAGAGATTTTACATCATTCATCTTTGTGGTATAGGTTTCGTTGAGTACAAGAGAAAGATCAATTCGATACATTATAGGATAAGATTTACCGGTCCTCTTTCTGATCTCCTTAACCATCTCTACCCCGAAAGCCTTCCAGTCTGCAAACTTGCCGATCTTCCTTCTGTTAAAGGCTGGATTGGTCATCTGTTCCAGAAAATAACCTTCATGACCATGAAGATAGACTCCATCGATTGTTAATGATTTAGCATCTGCAGAAGCCTGTCCTGCATTTTTTATGATTTTCCAGGCGGCTCTGCCCGAAATAGGTTTACAGGGAATGGCCGGTATATAAAAGTTTGGATTCCAGGATGCGGAGATGGGGAATTTCATCTTATTAACCAGACATTCCGGAGATCCCACCCTGCCGAGGCCGGGGGTCAATTGAATAAAGAAGGATGTGTCATGGGCATGACACTTCTCTGCAATATCGCGCCAGCCTGAGAAAACAGAGCGGCTCTTGTCTATACGCGGAAAATACGAGCGGTCTCCCATTTCGGTCACCGTATTATCAATTCCATGACTTATGGGAACCAGTCCCGATGTAATCAAACCTACACCACCCTCGGCACGTCTGGCAAAATACTGGACCATTTTTGTGGAGGGCCGCCCTGTTTCTTCGGCCATGCTGATGTTTCCCATGGGTGCCATCACCAGCCTGTTTTTTATCTTAAGTCTATTAATCTGAATGGGTGAAAACATTGAGGTATAAGGATGGAGTGCAGAGCTCATCTTTCCACTTTCAAGGAGCTTTTCATCTTCATACCATGTGCCGAAGCCGTCCACCAGTTTCTTAATTCTTTCCTGATTATTCATATGTTCTATTGTTCCCCTTCTTTCAGAATAACGGTTCCGTCTTTTCTTATTTCGACTGTCATGCCATCCTGTACACTATTTAGAAAATCATCTCCCAGTCCATCGACTGTGATGATTCTATGACCATTCCAGATATCTGCCAGTATCACTCCACTTGCCGCAAGAGAATCGATATTCTCGGAGAAAAGCATTGCTGCAGGAGCAATACCCAGATCCGCAATCGTCTGAAGAACCATCCCTCCGGTGGTTGAACCAATGGTCTTGGGCAAACAGAGAACTTTCCCTGTGAGATTTTTATTATAGATTGAGGGATTATTCTGATCTGAACAGATTATCTGTTTCTTTTTGGCCATGACCGATTTCTGACAAGATGCGAGTGTATTAAAACCCTGCCTGCTGACTACGGCTTCGGCAGTCAATGAACCATCAAGAATGACCCTTCCTTTAAATTCCATTATCGACTCCTTGTAATTGACTCAATTATTTCATCATCAGTTAAATATCTGCAGCTTGTATAAGTTCTGAGCTTGTTTGAATTGGTTATTACAGGCTTCTTGCTGCATAGGGGATTATTCATATACATCAGAGGACAGATTGAACTGATGCTCACTCCTGTTGCCAGGAGCCGTTTATGGAGGGATGTATCTTCCTTCAGCCTCTCAACGACTTCCGGAGCAGCAGTTAGAGTCGTTTTAATACCGACCTTCTTCCGTCCTGAATTCTTAAGACCCTCTTCTATACGCTCCGTCCATTGCTGAATCTGGTTGAAAGAGAGATGAGGACATCCGATAAAGCAGTATTTAGGCTGGGCGTCCTTATCCTTCCACATCACAGGATAGGAGTCTTTAACTCTCTTCAGCTCTGCATCATCGATCACATAAGTTTTATAATCTTTGCGCAGCAGTTGATCTCCCTCCTCGACAGCTTCGGGAGTCATGTTCTCAACATGATAAAGACCAACGGCTCCGTTTGAAGCAGTCGCGGCCCCCATATCCTTTAAATAATCTTTAGCACTGGTATCAAGCCCGGCTCCCATAAAAGTATCCAGCCCTCTGATAAAGGGAACATCTTCCATAACCTTGATGCCTATGGCACTGCCCAGAACCTGAGCCTCAGGAACTTTTGATGTCTTAATTTCAATAAGCCAGTCAGCCTTACGGCCCTCATCGGTGAGAAATCCGAACACAGGAGTCTTACCGGTTATACCGCATAGAAGTTCCAGGATACCTGAATTCCGGTTGGTTCTGGCACCAAGAACTGAGTTTGCATAGACTACGGCAGATGATTCGGCCCATGCAATAATATCTCCCTTGGCCGGAATGTTTCCGACTTCATCCATATAACAGGTGCAGGAAAAAGCTTTATCCGACTTTAGTCCCACTGCCTTCAGCTGTTTTTCATAAGAAGCCTGTTTCCCGTACATAACCTTACTGAAAACAATTTTTTCCAGCAGGGAACAGGAGACATTCTTATAATCGATGGGACGGGGATCAACAGTGAAGGGATATTCGGTCTTGAGACCGGCCTCGATAAGCTCATCCATCAGTGAATAAACGGGAGTCAGAATAGGAACTCCAAAAGACGTAACCATATGAATAGGGTGTTTGACATCTGCCAGTTTTTCTGCACCGAAAACTTCCCCATACCTGACAACAGATTCAAGTGCCTTCCGAAGAGTCTCTCCTCTGTTTCCATCGAGAACATCCTGTTCGTCAGGGGTTATTAACATATTAATATTACTCAAAACCAGTGCTCCTTTCGCTGACCTCATTCATTGACCATGGTCAGTCTATGCGATATTAACACGGCATGTTATAATATGTAAATGATTAGTAAATCCGAAAACAATAAAACCAACAGGCAGCTCCAGGCCGAACGGACAAAACAAAATATCTTTGCAACCGCAAGAGAGCTTATAGAAAAACAGGGTTTTGATAAGGTCACCATTAATGAAATATGCAGGACTGCAGGGATTTCCAAGGGGCTTTTCTATCATTATTACAAGTCGAAGGATGATATAATCATTGAAGGGTATTCGGAATGTGATGAGTACTTCGATAAACATGTCCGGAATTCCCTCAGTGCAGAGAATTATCTTGACAGGATTGTCGAGTTTATTGATTATCAGATTCTCTATGCCGTAAAACTCGGCATAGATCTTATCATCCAGACCTACAAGAGTCAGATTCAGCATGGAAATGATTTTTTCATATCCGAGGACCGGGTCATCACTGTTATTCTCAAGGAGATTATCGGAGAAGGCCAGGGTAAGAATGAAATCCGCTCAGACCTCTCCCCGGAATATATTACAAATTATATTCTCAGGTTTTCCAGAGGTCTTCTCTATGACTGGTGTCTGCATGATGGCAAATATGACATAGAGAAAACCGCACATGAGGCGCTTGTAAGGCTTATTGAACTATTCCGGGTAAATAAGTGATGATAGCATTCAGCTCCGGGAGCTTATATCCATAAAAGAGTGTTTGGGAGTCGTCCTGTCATTTCTCCTGCCCCTGCATCAGTACCAGATAGTCCTTCTTAACTCCCGACAGCTGTGCCATATATTCGCATTTTATACGCAGCAGAAAGAAAATACGCTTATCCCCGGTTGGAAGAAGAGTTTCAAAATTCCCCTGCCCCTTGGAGATAATAATATCCGCTGAATCATATAGCTTCCTGAATTCATTGCTGGTCTCGGGTAGAACCGTACCGGGATAGACCGAACCGCTGGAAATACAAGGTACAAGTGATGTGAATCCCACAGCTTCCGCATCCTCCAGAGTAGCATCATTGATGATGGCTTTATCCCGGAATACAGCTGTGATCCTGATGTCTGGATACTCGGACTGAATCTCTCTTATGAGGGGCATGTCAAATACAATTTCACCGCAGTTATCACAGAGATAAAGCAGAGTGGATGAACCTGCCAATCTGTTTCTAAACTCTGTAATATTATAGCAGTCAAAGGCTATATCACTCAGACTCCGTAGTTCTTCTTCCACATCCACCGAGTGATTTGCACCAAAATCAATAATATTAGCTGCCGAGGCAATTTGTATTGCCTTCTCCAGAGGAGAGCTGCTCCCATCGATGATTTTCTGAAATTTCCCTACCGAAGATAATGCAAGGTCATTTGACTGTCTCTTGATCTCCCTATAGATATCAAAATCCGGAGACTCCTCTTTTTCACATATAATGGCATCTGTCACCCGTCGGACAATATGCTGAACAAGAATGGGCGTTGTTCTGGAGTTTTTCAGTTCTGTTTCTGCGACGGATATGATTCGCCTCGTCTGCTCTTCATCGAGACCCGCAAGACGGGATGCGGCTTTTGCCTGGTTGATAGAACAGGGATAGCAGTCGGAGGCTATTCCTTTCCAGTCATGGTGTTTTTCTATACTCATGGGTAGAGAATAGTTGAAAAAAATATCTTATTAAAGCAAAAGATACATATATATCCTGGAATCAATACTTGACAACATTACTACTATTACTTTATATATACCATAGGGGGGTATCCTATATATGCCATCAAAAGAGATAAGAAAGGCCCATCATCCCTATGAGACCAAACAGAACATGGTCAACCGGATGAAAAGAATCGAGGGACAGATCAGAGGAATCAGCCGGATGATAGAAGAAGACGTGTACTGTGACGATATTCTTCATCAGTTCATGAGTGTGGAATCTGCAATTGGCGGAGTAAAGAAGGCTCTTCTGGAAGCCCACATGAAGGGCTGTATTGTACATCAGATTCAGGCTGGAGAATTGGAAGCTGTGGATGAGCTACTTGCGACCATAGGAAAAATGACAAAATGATCCCTGAAAGGACATGAAAATGGAAATAATACAGCTAAATATAAAGGGTATGACCTGTGCTTCCTGCGTGGCCCATGTTGAAAAAGGAATTAAAAAAACCGAAGGCATCGATATGGCGGCCGTGAATCTGGCTACAGAAAAAGCAACCGTGAGCTATGATCCTTCAAAAACAGATATAGAAGAGATCATCAAGAGTGTGGTTGACGCCGGTTACGCTGCCAGCCTCCCTCAGGATGAAGATGATAGCGATCAGGAAAAAGAAAAAGCCGGGGAATTGAAAAAACTGAAAATTCACACCCTGATTTCCGCACTCCTCAGCACTCCCCTTCTTTTAGCAATGGTTGCAATGCTCTTTGATATAAAGGCTCTGCATATACTCCATGAGCCGCTGCTGCAACTGCTGCTTGCCACTCCGGTTCAGTTCTGGATCGGCTTCCGATTCTACAAAGGAGCATGGAAGTCACTCAAGGCAGGTAGTCCCGGAATGGACCTCCTCGTGGCCCTGGGAACCTCCTCGGCCTACTTTTTCAGTATTTATACAGGATTTTTATCTTCCGAAGCTGCCTCAGGTATGGGAGATCTCTATTTTGAAGCATCTGCCATCATTATTACTCTTGTTCTTCTGGGAAAATATCTTGAAGCCGGAGCCAAAGGAAAGACCTCGGAAGCCATAAAGAAACTAATGGGACTGCAGACTAAGACAGCCAGAGTCGAACGGGAAGGAATCGAAATAGAAGTTCCCATCGCAGATGTAGTACCGGGAGACATAGTACTAATCCGGCCGGGTGAACGTATTCCCGTGGATGGTCCGGTTCTGGAAGGGAATACGGCTGTTGATGAGAGCATGATAACCGGAGAGAGTATGCCGGTTGAAAAGAGCCCCGGAGACAGCGTCGTAAGTGGAACCATAAATAGTTACGGTTCTATCCGTTTTACCGCAGAGCATGTTGGTAGAGATTCAGTTCTTTCCCGGATTATTGCGGTGGTGGAAGAGGCACAGGGCTCCAAGGCTCCAATTCAGAAACTGGCGGATCGTGTAGCGGCGGTATTTGTTCCCGTAGTACTGGGAATAGCACTGGTCACCCTGCTTACCTGGACCCTTGTTCTTAATGATTTCAGCGGAGGCCTTGTGGCAGCCGTGGCAGTTCTTGTGATTGCCTGCCCCTGCGCCCTGGGTCTGGCGACTCCCACAGCCATTATGGTTGGAACAGGAGTAGGTGCAGGTCGGGGTATTCTTATTAAAAATGGTGAGATTCTGCAGGCTGCAGGCAAACTGACAGCTGTGGTACTCGACAAGACAGGAACAATAACCCGGGGGAAACCCGAAATGAAGGAACTTATCCCCATAAACCGGGAAATGAGTCCGGAGACCCTTCTGGAATTGGCCGGAAGTCTCGAGAACAACTCTGAACATCCCCTTGCACAGGCCGTAGTTAATGCAGCCCGTATGGCTGGTTCAACTATAAGAAAAACTGAAAATTTTACAGCTGTTCCCGGACAGGGAATCAAGGCGGAACTAGAGGGCAGGGAATACCTTATCGGCAAGGAGGGATTTATCCGCTCAGCGGGAATAACTCTGGAGAGAGATGAGAATTCTTTTCTGAAGCAGAAAGAGGAGCTTGAAGACAGGGGCAATACCGTGATTATCATGGCGGACAATGAGTCCGGAAAGGTTCTGGCACTCCTCCCTGTAGCCGATAGAATCAAGGAGCATTCTGCCGAGGCAGTCAAGATGCTGAAAGATCTGGGGCTGGAAGTTTACATGATCACCGGAGACAATGCACGGACCGCCAGGGCTATTGCCGAAGAAGCCGGTGTGGACCATGTGCTGTCGGAAGTCCTCCCCGAAGGGAAGGCCAGTGAAATAAAGAGACTTCAAGAGGCCGGTCATATTGTCGCTATGGCGGGAGACGGTATAAACGATGCTCCCGCCCTGGCAACGGCGAATACGGGAATTGCCATGGGCCAGGGCTCCGATATAGCAATGGAGTCCTCCGACATCACACTGATGCGGGGGGACTTGAGGGAAATCGCAGCAGCAATCCAACTCTCCCGCAGGACAATGGGAAAGATCAGGCAGAATCTGTTCTGGGCATTCTTCTACAACTCAATCGGAATACCCTTTGCTGCAATGGGTCTGTTAAACCCGATTATTGCAGGAGCCGCCATGGCATTCAGCTCCGTCTCTGTAGTCAGCAATTCGCTGAGTCTTAAAAAATTCAAATTAAAACTGCCGACCCCAGAGGCGGCAAAGGAAAAAAACATGGAAACAATTATTAAAGTAGAAGGCATGAGCTGCAATCACTGTAAAATGTCGGTTGAAAAAGCTGCAGGATCAGTGAAATCTGTGAGCTCTGCTATTGTGAATCTGGAGAAAAAAGAGCTCTCACTTTCTGTGGATGAAAGCAGGATTGATGAGGTAAAATCCGCCATCAGAGAAGCCGGCTTCACAGCACTCTAAACTAAAGTCTTACTACACTCTGTTTATACTTTATTCATATTTTGCAACTATTATTTCAATAACTAATGAAACAGGAGTTTCGTATGCACGGAAATTACTACAATCTGCATGATGGATTTTTCGGACTGAGTCGCTTTGGATATGGAGGTATCATAATGATGTTTGCCGGTTTAATACTGATACTGGTCATTGCCTATTTTATTTTTAAAAATGCAGGAATCAGTCAAAAGATATCAGGGGAAAAGGAATCCCCCCTTGAGCTTCTTCAGAAGCGTTATGTTAATGGAGATATCTCACAGGATGAGTTTATGGAGAAAAAAGAAATTCTCAAACAGAAATAAGTCTTGCCCCTCCCTCGGGGGAGGGGTTCTTCTCCTGAAAGGAGAGAGAAAAGAGCTCTAGGCTTCAGAGACTCCGGCCATAGCACGGGCGGCAGCTTCGATGATACCGGCTACCTGATGCTGATTCAGGCGGTCTGTATTGATCACCAGGTCTGCAAATGCGTAGTCGTCGTTATTAATGTCGTATAGTTTTTTATAGCGGGCATGATCCCTGTCATCCCGGGCGGCGGTCTCGACCATTCTCTGCTCGAAGACTCCCCCTTCTCTTTTGTAGATACGTCCGGCTCTGGTTTCAGGACTGGCGGTAAGAAAGACCTTCAGGTCTGCATTCTTGAGCATCCATATGGCCAGACGGGAACCGAGAACGGAAGAGCCCTCCATGGCTAGTTTGACCTGATTTTCATCTACAAAATAGTCCCATTGGGGATCAACTTCGGCCATCTCACAGAGTTCGTTAAAATCGATTGCCCTGTCTTCGGCAATATTATGAAATGTATAGTTTACCAGTTTAAGTTCCAGTCTTTCTGACAGGATGGTGCTGACCGTTGAGTTACCGCATCCGCTTCTTCCTGATATGGCTATTCTGAATGGTTCTTTATTCAACATTTCTAAGCTGCTCCCTAACCTTCTCTAAAGAATCTTTCATTTCTACTACAATCCTGCCGATTTCGACAAGAGTATTTTTTGAACCTATGGTATTAACTTCCCGGTTTATCTCCTGACAGAGAAAATCCAGTTTCTTACCTACGGGATCGGAGCTTGCGGCAATATTTCTGAACCCCTCAAGATGTGTGGTCAGACGCTGTAGCTCTTCATTGATATCAAAGCGGACAACCTGAACGGCAATTTCTGCCAGAATGCGGCTTTCATCGGCCTTTCCTTCCACAATTTCTTCAAATTTATCTTTCAGGGTGGAGGTAATCTGCTCCTGCATTCGGGGGGCATGTTCCTTGACCTGCTCAACACAGCTCTCCATAAAACCGATCTGCCCCATAATGTCTTTTTCGGTTTCTGCACCTTCCACGGCTCTGGAGGAGTGGATCTGCCCGAGAACGTCCTGAAACAGGGGCTCCAGGATTTCAAACATGGAATCCAGGTCTCTGTTTTTGTCAGTCTTGATAACACCTTCCATGGAAAGTATATGACCTAAAGAGATATCTCCGGATATACCTGCAAGCTCCTGAACACCTCTCAGGGTATCTGCATAGCTTTTTACGGCAGCCTTATCAACAATAAGGGTAAGATCCTCTTCCAGTTCCTTCATTCTGAGATAGACTTCCACCCTTCCTCTTTTAATGGAACTGCTGATAATAGAACGGATCTGCCCTTCCAGAGGAGAGAGAGGATTGGGAAGGTTCAGGATAAGATCCATATACCTGTTATTGTATGTTTTCATTTCCAGAGAGAAGCGGACCTTCTCGTTAAGGAATTCCTTGTAGCCGTATCCTGTCATACTGATCATGATGTCTTCTCCAGTTTTTTATATAAGCTTCGTCCAAGCTGCCAGTTGTCTCCGGCACCCATGGTCACAAAAAGGTCCCCCTCTTTCAGGGTCTCTTCCAGATATCCGAGAGCCTCAGAAGGCTCTTCATAATATTTTACATTGTCGTGATTCCGGCAGGTTTTATTAAAAAGATCCCTGCCTGTTATGCTGCCGCTGAACTCTTCCCGGGCGGAGGCATATATTTTATGCAGAATAACTTCATCGGCGGCTCCGAAGGAGGCGGCAAAGTCATCCAGCAGAGCTGCTGTTCTTGAATATGTATGAGACATGAAATCCACCACCAGACGGCGTCCGGGATAAAAATCTCTGATGCCTTCCAGGGTTTTCCTTACTGCCGAGGGGTGGTGTCCGTAATCGTCCATCACAAGGATTCCACGGGTTTCACCTACAATCTCGGAACGGCGCCGGCTGCCGGTAAAGTTGAAGATTCCATCTTCAAGGGCCTTCAGAAAGGAGCTGTCATGCTCTGATCCTGATTTCTGATGCTCCGGCTGTGAAAAGTACTGATCCATAACCAGAAGCAGTGCTGCAGCGGCATCCTGAATCACATGATCTCCGGGGATTCTGACTCTGAAAAGGGCATTAAGCTCTCCCAGGACAAAGTGATTTTCTCCGGGTATATCCGATGGTTTCTTGCGTATTCTGCCGGGACCCTGTGCTCCGAATCCATAGGGGATCATTTTCAGATCGGCCCTCTTATCTGACATACGCCTCACTGTTCTTGAAGCACCGGGATCATCGGAACAATAGATCAGAGTCCCCCCTTGGGGCAAACTTTCGATAAATTCGCAGAAGGCATCTTCCACATCCTGTTCATCCTTAAAATAATCAAGATGATCAGCCTCGACTGAGGTGAGTATCATTCTGTCGGGAGAAAAGTGGAGAAAATGACGACGGTATTCGCAGGTTTCAGCCAGAAAAAAATCACTCCCCTGTGTCAGGGTGGATCTGTTGCCGAAAGCAGGAACTGCACTTCCCACCAGAACAGAACCTGTCATTCCCAGGGCCTGTACCAGTGTGCCGCAGATTGCGGTAGTAGTCGTTTTTCCATGTACACCGGCTACCGCAGCAGCCGGGAGATCCCGGGAGAGAATTCCCAGGGCTTCGGGATAGAGCATTAAAGGGATATTACGGGATTCCAGCAGGGCTACTTCAGGATGATTTAGATCATAGGCTGCCGAACGGACCGCAAAATCGATATCAGAAGGAACCTGATTCTCAGAAAACCCCCTGAAATAGGGAATTTTCAGATCCTGAAGGACTTTGTCCGTATAGAACTCATCCTCCACATCAGAACCGCTGACATGAAGACCTCTGGATTGAAAAATTTCGGCCAGGGCAGCCATTCCGGTACCCTTTATGCCGACCATATATACTTTCTGTCCGGGAAGGACTGTAAATGATTCATCAAACATAGGATCATAATAGTATGCCGGTAGGTGAAAATCAAGTTGGTCCCCTGACTGTTATGTGGGGTGATCAACAGGAGACCGGGAGATCTCCCTGATTACAGATTAGAAATAAAGAAGCAAGTCTCTCCAGGCCAGATATTCATCAACCAGCATGGAAAATGTGTTCAGCACTGACTGTTCATAATCCAGTCTGGCATCCTCAAGCTCAGCCTCCGAATACTCACCCATGGTGTTCAAAAACTTGGACTCATCATAAAGATCGGCTGACTGCTCCTCCTCCAGCTCGGCCAGAACCCTGTTCTGCTCCGTATTATCAAGGGAGGTGACTGCCTGCTGCAGGGTCAGACGGCTCTCCATATCAGCCTGTACCGCCTCAAGCCGGGACTGCTGAAGTTCCTGACTGCTGATGGAACGGTC
The DNA here is from genome assembly GCF_003346715.1 of Oceanispirochaeta sp. M1. Taxonomy (NCBI): domain Bacteria; kingdom Pseudomonadati; phylum Spirochaetota; class Spirochaetia; order Spirochaetales; family Spirochaetaceae; genus Oceanispirochaeta; species Oceanispirochaeta sp. M1. The sequence continues at coordinate 28,548 of NZ_QQPQ01000041.1, read as the reverse complement.
CTCGAACTGAAAGTCATCCAGAGAGAAGGAGAGTTCGATTCCTGCTTCCCAGCTTGGACCCTCTGTCTCAAAATCTGTCATATCAGGGAGATTCACCTTTCCTGTCAGATTTAATGACGGGTCGAAAAACCAGGTATCCGACAGTCTCTCTTCTGAGCTTTCAACCGTTTTATAGGCGGCTGTCACAGAATAGACTCCCGAAGAATCCGCCTCCTCAGGATTTATATTTTTTTTTAAGTCCTCCAGCTCTGAACTGATCAGATCATAGGAAAGAACCTCAATGGTGGCAGTGTTCAGATCGGCGCTCAGCTTTTGCAGAAGAATGGATTCCCTTGCCTGCAGAAGAGTCTGCCGGGTAGAGAGTTCTGTCCTGGCTTCAGTCCAGTCCATTAAATCATCCCTCACATCATCCAGAGTTGATTCACCAGCCTGATATCGAACTTTCTCATCAGCATAAACAGCTTCCTTGACTGCGACAATCTCCTGCTGAAGATCGACCCTCTGCCTTGCTGTCATCCAGTTCAGGGCAGCAGAAAGAGCCTCATTTTCGGTCTTTACTGCGACCTCCTCTGCATAGAGTAGAGCCTTGTCATAGTTTATGTTCAGCTGTTCCCTGTCATCCGAGTGAAAAAGAGGTGAAAAACTGAGTCCCAATTGACCGCTGTAGTCATCTGAGATACTTGCACTCACTCCCAGCTGATCTATCAGGGGAAGATTGATACCAGCCGTGGCAGACCAGTCATCAACATTCCCGGAACCGTCAGAATCCGCTGTACTCTGACTATAGCCCCCGCTGAAGCTGAATGAAGTTTCATCCAGTTGTATGACTCCATCCAGATTATTCCTGGCGACCAGTACATCAAGTAAGGCTCTTTTATAATCCGTACTGTTTTCCAGTGCATAATTCCGGATATCTTCAAGAGTATTCAGATTCTGCGCATTAGCACCAAGCTGAGTCAGTGCCAGAAAGGCTATAATAAAAAAGTATTTGAGGGAGTTCATCTCACACCTCCCTCAGGGTTTCTGCAATATTCCCCTTCACCGCAGAGAAGGATGGAAGGATTCCGAGAACACCGCCGAAGAGGACAGCAAGGAACACTCCCTGAAGTACAGATGTAAATCTGATTCCCGCAGCCTCACTGAACTGGGTTGAAACCTCACCTACAAGGGGAGAAAGAGTATTGAGTACAGGATGGGAGAGAGTAAATGCTAATATGACACCAATAGCAGCACCTGTAAGACTCAGCATCAGTGACCAGAGCCAGAATTCCTTGACAACATCATTCTGGGATGCTCCAAGGGCCCTCTCCAGGGCAATATCCTTACGTCTGTTCAGAGCTTCCACAACCATGATGCTGAAGATTCCCAGAGAGCTGATAAGAAGAAGCACTATTCCAAGAATGGAGAGTGAGACAGAAAATACATTCACAGATTTTCTGAGCTCCTCCATATATGTGGACGTACCCTTTGTAGAGCCTTCCCAGCTGACAATAGAGATATCATCACCATAGTTCATGGCTATGACCTGACGGATTGAAGCAGATATCTTCTCAACGGACTGCCCCTCAGCCTTAACGGCAAACTGTGAGGACATCATATTCATTAACAACTGTCTGTTTCCGCCGGCAGTAAGGAGTGAAGTATAGGGATAGATCAGGTCTGCAATACCATAGGACCGGCGTGCCACTTCTCCGGCAGACTCATATACTCCGGCCACAGAAAACTGCTGAATGACATTCTGCTGTTTGCCTCGGCTGCCCGGTCCTCCTCTCATCATCATTTCACCGGGAGGCTGTATCCATTTTCCCAAAGCATCTTCAACAGATCCATAAAGGAGCTCTGCTGTTTCTGAGCTGATCCAGACCTTCTTAAGACCCGAGTCAAAGTCAGCATCTGTCATAGGAACACCTGCAATAATGTCCAGGGAAAAGACATCAAAATAACTGGTATCAGTACCGATGGCGGTTCTCAGGTTATAAGACTGACCATCTGTAGTCACCTGATTAAAGGGCGGGGTAACAATTACAGCAGCAGAACTGACCTCTTCGATATCGCTGACAACAATCTGTGGAGCATCAATGTCCCATTCGCTGGGTCTCATAGTTTCAATATTGCCTGAGGAGTCCCACTCTCCATTTGCGACATAGAGGATGACTCCTTCCGAGTCCATCTCCGCTGATATCTGTTCATTCAGGATAGTCCCGGCACTGCTTGTGAGGATAAGTATCCCCGTACCCAGAGCCACGGCTCCCAGGGTCATCAATATTTTCACTGCGGATCCGGACCAGTTGCGGATCAGCATGTTAATAAACTTTTTCATCATTATTTCCTTTTAATTCTGCCTGATTTCAAATATCAGGCGGCCCTCATGGCTATGGCAGGATCAATCTTTGTAAATTGTCTGGCAGGCAGCAGACCGAAGAGCAGAGTCAATGCAGCCGAAAGAACCACACCCATCAGAGTAAAGAACCAGGTGCCCTCTGTAATATCCAGGGATGACTGCATATAGCGTCCCAGAGGTATGGAGATCAATGTTCCCAGGACGGCTCCCATCAATGTTATTGCCGCCGATTCCCAGGCAAAGAGCTGTGATATTCTGGCTCTGGATGATCCAAGGGCCATCAGGATTCCCACATGTTTTTTCATTCTCATGGCACGGCTCATCAGTATATTTGAAACATTGACCGAGGCTATAAACAGGCCCGAAAGCGAGAGAAACATGATAAGCAGGGCAAGACCTGTATTTCTGCTGATAAGCTGTTCAGCCTCAGCCCGGGGATTCGAAATAACCACCTGCTGCTCACCGAACTGGCTGTCAAACCATTGCTGCAGCTGGGCTGCTGTTTCGTCCAGTTTTTCTGTGTCGTCGACTGTAAACCGAAGCTGTGTATTCATGGCCATGCGGCGAAAATCACCGACGGCATTACTCCGGTAGGGTTCATAAAAGACTTCACTGTCCTCCTGGGCTTCAAGAATACCAATGACTGTCACAAGACCTTCACGAGCAAGAATCTGCTTTCCCAGCAGACTATCTGTTTCCTCACCCTCTTCTACCAGAAGCTCAGCCAGATCTGAACCCAGAACAGCAATATTCGAGTTACCCGTCATATCCTGCTCTGAAAAAAGACTTCCCGCGGCTACATCAATATCCCAGGCTTCAAAAAACTCAGGAGTAACTTTATGGCCGCTTATCTCATCCAGCTCAGCTATGATGATATTGCTCTGTTCTGACATCTGAGCAAACTCTTCTTCCGAGACCTGTTGAGGTCTGTCGTCTTCCGGACCACCTTCTTGTGGATCATCATTAGCAGGTCCTTCAGGAGTCTCTGCCTGAAACTGAGCTCTCATTTCCGTCTCTTTGGAGATTGACTCCTCATTTACCAGATGATACCTGTAATTGTCATATACATAGGCGTGACTCACATAGGGTACCAGGTCTGCAGCATTCAGATCTTCTGAGCTGAGCACAGCTGTCTCCTGGACAGCCTTCAGACTCACAGGCTCTTCCATATCTTCTGCCTCAGAAGCGGTACTGACCACGAGCTCTTTGTAGGTCTGAGAATCAAGGAGTTCTCTGGAAGTACTTATGGTGTTAGCCAATAGGGCGATCCCCGATGAGGCGGCACCAATACCCAGTGCAACAGCGATAATAAGCAGACCGGACTCAAGAAAGCGGTCCATAAAGCGGCGGCTGATAATCTTGGCGGCTTCGTTATGCACGAACTTCCTCCCTTACGGGTTCACCCTGGAGAACACCATCTTTCAGACTGATGACCCTGCCGGCTCGTTCACCCTGACTGGGGTTGTGGGTAACCATTACTATGGTCACACCTTTTTTGTTAAAACCTTCCAGAATCTGCATAATCTCCTCACCCTTATCAGTAGGGAGGTTACCTGTGGGCTCATCCGCCAGAATCAGATCAGGATCGTTGGAGAGAGAGCGAGCTATGGCAACTCTCTGCTGCTCACCACCGCTCATCATGGTGGGAAGATGGTTCATCCTATGATCAAGCCCTACTTCGGCCAGAAGATCCTGGGCTCGGGTTTTTCTCTGCAGCCAGGGCACACCGGCATAGCCCATGGGAAGCATCACATTTTCAAGAGCACTGAGCTCTGGAAAGAGGTTGAAACTCTGAAAGATGAAACCGAAATGCTGGTTTCTGATTCTTGCCTGCTCCCTGTCGGGAAGTGAACTGATATCATAATCTTCCAGGAAATACTGTCCTGAAGTGATGCTGTCCAGGATTCCGAGGATATGCATCAGAGTGGATTTACCGGAACCCGAAGGACCCATAATGGCGATATATTCACCTCTGTCGATTGTAAGGGATACATCCTTCAGGGCACTTACCTGAGTATCTCCCAGGTCATACTGTTTATTGATATTTGTTAATCTGATCATCTTTTTTTTCTCCTATGTTTTTTAGTACAGCCAAAGCCAATTTGTGGCTTTGGCGTTTTATTTCGTCAGGCCTAAGGGTTTCAATGAAATGACTGACTGGTCTATATAGTTCTGATAGCTGCCGGTGATTACTTCATCCCCCGCAGTCAGACCATCCAATATTTCCACATCATTCCCCTGGATTTCACCAAGGGTGATTTTGGTTTTGACAGCCTTGTCTCCGTCAATGAGATAGACATATTTCTGATTTCCTGTGGTAAGCCATGAGCCCCGGGGTAAAAGAAGCACATCATCCTGAACTTCCAGAGTTATGGATGCAACTGCTGAGGCTCCGGGAGTCAATGTCAGTTCGGTTTCAGGGCGGGCTCTGACAGAGATCATGGCCGAAAGACCGTCTGTATCCATGGTGGCAATCTTTCCGATTTTGGTAATGGTGGCATTCATGGTGCTGGTACCGATGGTGACAGTCATCTGCCCTCCCACTTCCAACAGGGATGTGTACTGTTCATATACATCAAAATCGATGTAAACATCTGTTCTGTCTGCAACCACAAAGAGAGAATCAGACTGCTCTATAAGACTGCTCTTTATGGCAAGATCTTCGTTCAGGCTGAGAACCTCACCCTCTATAGGACTTTTAATGCTGCACTCTTCTATATCTTCTTTCACAGCGGCCAGATCAACCTGTAGAAGATTTATGGCTGCCTGCTGCTTTCTTAAATCGATATCTTTTGAAATGACAGCTTCATCAAGGTCTGACTGGCTGTCTTCTCTCTCCTCTACAAGGGCTTCAAGACTGTCCTGGGCATCCTCATAATCGCTTTGTCGAGAACTTTTAAGTTCAGCCAGCTCTTTCATGGTCTGAACATCTGATTCAGCCTCCAGAATGTCCGCATCCAGGCGTGTTATTGTTCGTTCAAGACTCTGAATCTTGAACAGATAGGTGTTTTCAATACTCTCCAGTTCTATATAGGCCTGTTCCAGACTGAGGCTGAGATCATTAAGGTCATCCTCCAGGTCGGGAACATACAGCACTGCCAGAATATCTTCTGTGCCTACCTGATCACCCTCTGTAATAAGCAGTGTCTCGGCATAACCTTCACGGGGACTGACTATCTCCACCTGTGTAGGCAATAAAACAGTACCGCTGGCTTCTGTAGTTGATACAAACTCTCCTGAACGGACAAGTGAACTTTCATAATCCCTGACCGTCATACTCTCGGGTTGTGCTGAATACCATATGTAAGCCATGATTCCGGCAACCACTGCCAGCAATGCTATAATCAGCAGTAACCTGCGTTTTTTCTTCTCTTTGGATGTTTTCGGTGCTACCTCATCCATCTGGATAATTCTTTTTTCTGCATTCATTTTTTATCCTCCGAGGCTACCTTAAACCTGTGAGGATCTCTTTTGGTGAACTGGAGGTAAAAGGAATGTAAACTATGTAAAACATGTACTTACGAGGTTTTTTTTTATGGATGGATTAGATGTAAAAGGCTAGGATGTCTCTATGTCCAAATATAGAACATCAATTATGACTCTCTGCCTTCTTACGATCCTGGGAAGCATCCTTACAACCCGTTTCTTCAACAGGGAACTGTCAAAAGAGGTAGGGAGAGAGCGCCAGAGACTGGAATCTGTGGTTTTCAGAACATATATAAGAGAATATCAGAGGATCAGTATTCTGATTCAATCCGTACAGCAGATTCAGAATGAGAGTGAGGAGGGGTTGAAGAACTCCCTTGAGCTCCTGCTGCAGGGATACGGAGAGAATGGACAGATTCCTCATTTAATTAAAAGCGCAGCCTACAGTATGAATAATCAGATATCTATTGTAATTGAAGAATCAGAAACCGTAGTTTCATGGCAGGATCTTGAACTACTGCCCGAATATGCACAGATGGATCAACCCCTTAAAGAGGATCAGGTTCAGATAAAAAGTGGAGAGGAAGACAAATCCAGCTACCTCTATTACGGCCTGCCGAATCTGCCGAATCTGCCGGATCAGCCGGATCAGAAAAACATCCTCTTAATTTTCGAGCTTAATAAGGATGGAATTGATCAATACTATGCAAACCCGGCCCTGAAAGAAGCATTGGAACAGTACACCCTTGAATGGGTGAGTCTGGATAAAGAAGAATTCAGGGAAACTATAAAAAGCAGAGAGGATGGGAAATACCCGTTTAAACCGCTTCAGATTCTGACAGGCTGGGATCATGATGAGGATATGAGATTGATTATCCCCCTGCCTGATGGACTGAACAGCCACCGTCCATTTATTCCAGGAGAAAAACCAGACAGCATGCCGGAAGCCGAAGAGGATGACGACGGCCGATTCAAAGGAGTTAGAAGTTTTTTCCCTCTGGATTTGGATACGGCTCCCTTTCGCTACAGCGGGAATGTTCTGATAATCAGTTCTGAAGGTGCCCCCTACTACAGTAATCTGGAAAAAAGGACAGCCCTCAACTGGCTTATGTCCCAGCTGATTCTCCTTGGTATTGGTCTGGTCTTCCTCATCCTGATCATACAGCTCAGGCGGACAAAGGAGATTCGCAGCAGAGAGAAAGAATTTGTTGCCTCAATGACCCACGAACTGAGAACTCCTATCACAGTCATTCAGTCGGCAGCAGATAATCTGTCCAAAGGAATTGTCTCAGAAGAAAAAGTGGTTCGCTATGGCCAGATGATGAAAGATCAGACAGAACGTTTAAGCAATATGATTGAGGAAATTCTCCTCTTTTCCAGTCTTGAAGGAAAGAGTGTTACTAACAGTGCTCCCGTCGAGATGGATATTTTGATTCTATTGGAAGAGATGAAAGGAAAATTTTCTGCAATGGCAGATGAAAAGCAGACAACTCTGCACTGGGATTACGAAGGACTCCCCTCCCGCCTCTACGGTTACCCATCTGAGCTAAAACTCATCCTTTCCAATCTTGTCAGTAATGCCCTTAATCATGCCTCGGGAATCAGAGTTTGTATTAGACATCTGGTCTCCGGCAAACTGAGAATAAGTGTTGAGGATTCAGGCCCCGGCATAGCCGGTTCTGAACAGAAGAAGATCTTTGATCCCTTCTACCGAAGCCTCATCAGCAGAGAACAGCAGACCAGGGGCAGTGGACTGGGGCTGTTTATTGCCCTTAAAAAGACGAAACTCATTAATGGAAGTCTTATACTTGAGAGTCCATATAAAAAAATAAACGGAGAGAAGATCAGCGGCTGCCGCTTTACCCTGGAAATCCCCTGTAAGGTCATATCTGAAGAAAAAGAAGGAGAAATCTGATGCCCCGCATACTGATAATTGAAGACGAACCAGGTGTTCAGATGACTCTTGAAGACAGGCTTCAGGCCGAAGGCTATACAACGGAAGTCAGAGGAGATGGAATATCCGGACAGAAGGAAGCCGAAACAGGAAATTATGATCTTATGATTCTCGATATAATGCTCCCCGGAAGAGACGGTTTTGCGGTCTGTCAGAATCTTCGTAACAAGGATATTAATACGCCTGTTCTGATGCTGACTGCCCGCAACACCAATCTGGACAGTATCATGGGGCTCAGGCAGGGAGCCGACGACTATATGGCGAAACCCTTTGATATGGGGCTCCTCCTGGCAAGAATCGAAGCCCTCCTCAGACGAAGTGCTCTAACAGCGCAGAGTTCAGGAAATTCTGAGACCTTTTTTAGATTTGGAGAGTTCTCTTTTGATCTGAAAAAAGGAAACCTTATGATGGGAGACCTGCTTATCCACCTCCATGCAAAAGAATTCCGACTTCTTGAATATCTTGTTAAGCACAGCGGTGAATTGCTGAGCCGGGATAAAATTCTGGATGAGGTATGGGGATACGAGAGTGAAACCACCACCCGTACAGTTGATGTTCATATCGCCAAACTCCGGCAAAAGCTGAATGAGTCTGATCTTCCAAGGCATATAATGACAGTCAGGGGACAGGGATATAGATTTAGCACCTGATCATTAAGAGCTTGTTTCCTCACTGTATACCATAAATAACTGTTTTTCATGTTGACTCAATATTCATTATATTATATATATAAATTACAACATCTAAAGAGAGATACAATGAATAATACAACTGTAATAATACTTATCGCCGCATTTTTTATCCTGAGATTTCTATACCCGAAACTCAGTGGACAATTATCATACAAAGGTTTAAAAGAACTTCTTGAGTCCGACATGCCTCCTGTGATACTCGACGTAAGAACTCCCTCAGAGTTCAAGTCCGGACATATTGAAGGTGCAAAAAATGTACCCCATGACAAACTTCCCAAGGGTCTTGGTAAAAAGATGGCAGCTAAAGACAGCACGATTGTTGTGTACTGCCAGAGCGGCAGCCGCTCGGGAGCAGCATCAAGAACCTTGAAAGCCGCCGGGTACAGCAACGTACAGAATTTTGGCGGCATTTCAAGGTGGAAAGAGACTCTAAGCAGCTAGAACCTGAAACACGGAATGTATGGAGAGCTGACATCTCAGCCTTCCTAATATTTATATAATGAATACAGCTTTTCATTAGGATATATACCTGCCATAATCAGGAATATATGGATTTTTTACTCGAAAAACAGATTGCAGATCTGATTCAAAACTGTGTACTCCGCAAAGATCCCGATCAAAAAATCTGGAGAGAAACTAGAACTGGTTTTGCAATGATCCATGACCGTCCCTTTGAAAAGCTTAGAACCTGGGTCAGGCAGGACCATCTTATGCCCGAGGATATGCTTCCTGGTGCCGAATCAGTAGTGACATTCTTTCTACCCTTTACCCAAGAGATAAGCTGTTCAAACAATGAGGGAGTTCCCGCATCCCGGACATGGGGCGAGGCTTACCTCCAGACCAATGATCTGATCAGGGAAATAAATGATGAAATTACATATCTTCTGGAAGTAGGTGGATTCAACTGTGTCCAGCTGCCGGCAACCCATAATTTTGACAAAGAGAGTCTCACCAGCCGATGGTCACACAGGCATATTGCATATCTCAGCGGCCTGGGAACCTTTGGTAAAAACAATCTCCTCATAACCAGGTCTGGATGCAGCGGAAGACTGGGAAGTCTTATTACAGATGCACCCTTAAGTTCCTCTCCCCTCCCGAAACAGGAATTCTGTATTGAAAAAAGGGGAAAAAAGTGCGGAGTATGCGTTGGTCGCTGTGCCAAAAGAGCCCTGACAAAAGAAAACTATGACCGCCACAGCTGTTATGAACAGTGCCTTGATAATGCGGAGAATCTTGGAACCGAACATCTGATGGATGTATGCGGCAAATGTCTTACAAAGCTGCCCTGCACTTTCACTGTGCCTGCCTGAACCACATAAATGAATACCATATAATAATTTTTATTTTTTGTTGCGCTTTTTGTATATTGGTGTTAACTTTAAATTAAACCGGTTTAATTTAGTTCTTGAAATGCATCTGTAAAACTTTACATCAAAATTAAACCGGTTTAATTTTGATTATTCAAAAGAAAAACGGAGGAAGAAATGTCATTGAAAAAATTATGGATAGTACTGCTTATCACAGTCGTTGCCCCTTTTGCTCTTTTTGCAGCAGGAGGCCAGGAAGCCGCTGAAGAAGGCGGAGATGTAGTAATCAGCTATCACTGCTGGTATCCACCCGAAGAAATCCTGGCTCCCATGATTGCAGAGTTTGAAAAACTCAATCCCGGCATCAAGGTAGAAGTTACAAAGACAGAACCCGACACACATCAGCAGAAAGTTCCTGTAGTTCTGGCTAGTAAACAGAAACTGGACACTATGGCAGTGATGAATACGGACTTTGTTATGCAGGTTGAACCCTACATGGCTGATCTTGAACCCCTATATTCCAATGCTTACGGATCTGACTGGGAAGGTAAATTCCAACCCAGCATCCTTACATACAGTAGAGGAAGAACTTCCGGTGACCTGAAAATGCTTCCTGAAGGTATGAACGGATCTCCTGTTATCTACTTCAACGTAGAGATTTTCAATGAACTAGGACTCTCCATACCTGAAACAGAAACTGATCTGATGAAAACTATTGCCACAATCAAGTCAAAACGTCCCGACCTTGTTCCTCTGGCATTCAGAGGGAAACTACCATGGCTCCACACTATTTCAGCCTTCGGTCTCTATGCACAGGAAGAAGAACTCTGGTCATTTGTCAGAGACGATGGAAAGCCCTATAACAGCCCTGAAATCGTAAAAATGGCACAGTGGTGGCAGAGTCTTTACGAGAAAGACATCTTTGCAATGGATACTCTTGATATAGACAACAACTCCATCGGCGAACTGTTCTATGGCGGAAATGCAGCCATGATGGTACACGGTGCTTGGATGGCCGGACTCCTGAGTGAGCCCTATAGAGAAAAGAAAAATATCGGTTTTGAAATCGGCGCCTTCCCCTACCCCGCGATCAAGGCAGGAAATACTCCTACAACAGCGGCTACACCTGATATGTTCTTCTCTGTTGTAAATTACTCTGATCATCAGGAAGAGGCATTTAAACTCATGGACTTTTTCATTCAGGGTGAAGGAATCAACCTTCTTGCAGAGAATTTCCTGATTGTCCCCGGAAAAACTGACTTTGTACCCAATCCTGAGCTTCTGACAACAGATCTTGCTCGTAACAGCTACAAGAGCATCATTGATGTTCTCAGTAATCCTCAATCTGCACTGAGACAGCAGGATTTCCTGACGACTCCCTTTGGCAAAGTATTACAGAATATTGCTCTGGGTGGAGATGTTAAAGAATCTCTGGATGATTTCCAGAAGGAAATTGAATCTGGAAAATTCGAATAGTTATTAACTCATATCCCCCTGTTCACAGGGGGAATTTATATAAACAGTTATATCAGAAAATCAAAATAAACCTTAAAATTGTAACTCAATTAATCTGCAATAACAAAAAAGGAATCTTTTATGAATAGTACGGAAAAGCATAATTGGAGGGGATATCTTTTCATACTCCCCCTCATGCTTATTCTCGGGGTGTTTGTTATATACAGTTTTATACTCCTGGTTCAAGGCAGTTTCTTTAAGACTGACCTGCTTTTTAACAGAAGCAAGTTTGTAGGTCTTCAGTATTACAAAATAGCCCTGCAGGACCCTTATTTCTTCAAAGCAATAATCAATACCCTTGTATTCGCAGCATCATCCGTATTCTTCGGCATCAGCCTGGGATTCATCTTCTCTGTATTTCTGGCATTCAGTATCAAGGGTGGTAATTTTTTCAGAACACTGTTCTTTGTCCCCACACTGCTTCCCAATGCCTTAATTGCGGCAATATTTGGAGGAATGCTCCGATACCGCTTTGGAGCTCTCAACGATTTTCTTGCAGTATTAAGAATAACCCCGGTACACTGGCTTTCAGACCCCGCAATGGCCTACATCTCTGTCTTGACGATTTCTCTTTTTATGATCGGTATACCCATGATGTATTATCAGGCCGAGCTGGCAACACTTGATAAAGGGATGTTTGAATCAGCACAGATCGATGGTGCCGGTTTCTGGAGAATCACGACACAGATTATATTCCCCACAGTAATTCACTCACATAAAACCATTGTGATGACCCTTATGCTAACTACATTCAGGGCTTTTGAGAGAGTCTATCTGCTGACAGCAGGAGGACCTGCCAGATCAACAGAAATTACAGGTACCTATATTTACACCTTCTTTGCAGAAGGGGGCGGAAGAAATATAGGTTATGTAAATGCAATTTCTACCCTGACACTTATACTCGCGTTTGTTATGTCAGGAATTATCCTCTCAGCTTTCAATCCAAAAGTTGTAAAAGCCAAAAGGAGTAATAAATGAAAACAGCTGATATTTTCAGAGTCAATAATTCCGAAAAAAGAATGATGCAGATCATACTTTTTATCTGTTCCTTTATCTGGTTGTTTCCCGCATATTCAGCTCTAAAACAATCTCTGCTGTTCAACGGATGGGGTAACTATATTTCTGTATTTACTACAAAAATAGCAGGTGTTTCTGTATTTTCTACTCTGGGGAACAGTTTTTATGTCGCTCTTATCCACAGTATAATCGTAGTAGGAATTGCAGCAATGTCCGGATATGCTTTTTCAAAAATGCATTTTGTTGGGAAAAAGATTCTTTATGTGGTGGTTATTTCATTTATGAGTGTACCCATCACCGTAATGATTGCGCCTCTTTTCTTCACCCTTACAAGAATGAATATTATTAATACAAGGGCATCAATATTCCTCCCTGAGGCTGCGCTGACTCTCCCCTTTTCAGTACTGATGATGCGCAATTTCTTTGACAGTCTTCCCAATGAGCTGATGGAGTCTGCCTATATGGATGGAGCAGGAGATTTCAGAATATTCACTAGAATCTACATGCCTCTGTCTACTCCGGCATTACTAAATCTCTCGGTGCTCTCATTTATGTGGTCCTTCAAGGATTATCTTACACCCGCACTCTTTACATCAGATCCCAAATTGATGACAGCAACTCTGGCAGTCAGTCGATTCAAGGATTCACTGGGAGGCACTCCCGACAACCTGGGCCGCTACTATGCAGCCATGGTGGTTATTGCCGTTCCCATTATTGTTCTGTTCTCATTTTTTCAGAAATTTATGAGATCCGGAATGACAGCTGGAGCCATAAAGGGTTAATTATGAAAAAGAGTACCATCTACGATGTTGCAAAAATGGCCGGAGTCTCCCCGGGAACAATTTCCCGTCACCTCAACGGTTATGAACTGAGAGATTATAACAAAATCAAGGTAGAGCAGGCCATTGAAGAGTTGGGATTTAAAGAAAACATTATAGCCAAGGGGCTGAAATCTCACCGTTCAATGACTGTGGCAGTCCTGATTCCCGAACTGACGGGACTGTTCTCTCTGGATATTCTTAAAGCCATCGACCTGGTACTCGAAGAAAAAGGCTATACCCTGATAATCAGTGACTATGAAAGAGACCCGGAACGTTTGAAACAGCGCCTGAAGATTTTTGAACAGCGCTCCATTGACGGTCTGATCATTTTCCCTCTCTCCCACGGAGACAGCTGTTTAGAGGAGATGCAGAGGTATCTGAGAAATGAGACTCCCATTATCTGTCTTTCAGACAAGATAAAAGACCTTCCCTGTGATTATATTCACGGGGGCAACAGAATGGCTTCTTATAATGCCATTGAAGAGCTGATAAATAAGGGTCATAGAAATATACGAATTGTCACTGGACGTCGGGGTACAATGGTTACTAATGAGCGAATGGAAGGCTGTCGTGAAGCCTTCAGAAAATACGGTATCCCAGAGAGTGAATACTCCATACTCTGGACAGACTATACAATGAATAATGCCAGGGATATTGTTTTGGAGGAACTTAAGAGAAATCCTCCCACAGCAGTCTATTGCACCAGCTATTACCTTACTATGGGATGTGTTCTGGCTCTGAACAAGAGTGATCTGCAACTGGGGGAGGATGTCTCACTCATAGGACATGACTACTACCCGGGAATAGAAATTATTACACCCGCTCTGACCACCGTAGAACATGATCTTGAAAAAATGGGAAGTACCGCAGGAAAGCTTCTTCTGAAACGCATTGAAAATGGAAACCCCACAGAACCTGAAGATATTGAAATACCCATGTCATTGAATATCCGAAAATCCGTAAAGGACTTGAAATCTATATGAGACCGAATATTTTACTTCTTTTTCCAGACCAGTGGCGACCGGCCTGGCTTGAAGGTGAATCAGAGATACCCCTAAGGACCGGGAATCTCAAAGAATTAAAAGAGTCGGGATGCTATTTCAGCAATGCCATCTCACCCTCACCTCTCTGTGCTCCCGCAAGGGCTGCCCTGGCAACAGGAATGAAATACCACAACGCAGGTGTTAAAGATAATACAGAGAACCTGCCTCTAGACTCTCAGACCTTTTACAAGGAACTACGAGACAGCGGTTATGAAGTCTTGGGCTGTGGGAAATTCGACCTTCATAAACCCGCTTTTATTTGGGGAACTAATGGAAAGAATCTTCTGGAAGACTGGGGATTCAGCTCCGGCATAGACTCCGAAGGAAAAATTGACGCAGTTGCAGCATACAAAAAAGGGAGCTGCGGTCCTTATATAACTTATCTGAAAGATCAGGGTGTTGTTGAAGAATATATCAGTAATATGGAAGACCGGGGATCTCTTGGAACTTCACCCTCCATTCTGAAACAGGAACAGTATGGCGACGACTGGGTATGCCGAAACGGATTGAAACTGATTGAAAATTCAGACAGTGAAAAACCCTGGTTCCTTCAGGTTAATTTTACAGGTCCCCACCTCCCCTTTGATATTACTGAAAAGATGGCCGGCCTCTATAAAGACATTAACTTTCCTGTCCCTGAAAATGGAGATGAATCCATAGATCATATGCAGATCAGGCGCTGTTATGCTGCCATGATGGATAATATAGACAGCCTGATCGGAGGTTTTATTGAAAAACTGGAAGAGAGGGGAGATCTTAAAAATACAGTAATAGTATTTGCCTCAGACCACGGTGAGATGCTTGGGGATCGAGGACATTATGGAAAATGTCTCCCCTACAATCCATCCCTGGGTATTCCCATGATATTCAGTGGTCCCGGTATAAAAAAAGGCGCCGTAAATAATTCAATCGTAGAACTAATTGACCTCTATGCCACAATTCTTGAAGCCGCTGCAGTGCCCATCAGCAGCAAAACGGACAGCAGATCACTCTGGCCAATTCTTTCAGGAAAGTCTGAGCATGTAAGAGAACATGGAAGTTCTTCCCTCAGTACAGAAAAGGGAAAGGGCTATGATTGGCGTCTTGTCCTTAATGACAATTACAAACTGATTGAGTGGAAAGATGGAAAAAGAGAGCTCTACTCACGCTCCGACTTTTCAGAAAAAGAAAATCTTATAGAGAACTGCTCAACAGAGGCAGAATTATTAGCAAAGGAATTACCTCCCTGGTACAGGGATTATAGTTTTCCGGAACAGGAAATAGAAAAGCGAGGTCTCCATGAATAAACCAAACATAATACTGCTTTTTACAGATGATCAACATTTTAATACAATCAATGCCCTTGGCAACAAAGAAGTACACACCCCCAATATGGATAAACTTGTAAAAGAGGGCTGCAGTTTTACTCATGCCCATATACCTGGTGGAACCTGTGGGGCAGTCTGTATGCCCAGCAGGGCCATGCTTCATACGGGGAGATCCCTCTTCCATCTTCAGAAAGAAGGGCAGGAGATACCAAAAGAACATGTACTGATGGGAGAACATCTTCAGAAACAGGGCTATGACTGCTTCGGAACAGGAAAATGGCACAACGGCTCTGATGCCTATGCCAGAAGCTTCAGCGAAGGGGGAGAAATATTCTTTGGAGGGATGTGGGATCATTGGAATGTCCCCGCCCACAGCTTTGATCCCACAGGTAAATATGACAGCGCTGTTCCCTATATCAAGGATGCCTTTCATTCCAGAGAGATGGATGTAATGCAGAGCGACCATATAAGCCCGGGAAAGCACTCCACCGACCTTTTTGCAGAAACAACAATAAACTGGCTGGAGAACAGGGAGAGTGATAAACCATTTTTCTTAAGTGTAGCCTTTATGGCACCCCATGACCCCAGAACCATGCCCCAGAAATACATGGATATGTTTGATCCAGAAAAGATTACACTCCCTGAGAATTTTGCCCCGGAGCATAGTTTCGATTATGGAATCAGGGATGTTAGAGATGAAGTTCTTGCACCCTACCCCCGGACAGAGAAAGAGGTCCGCCAGCATATGGCAGAATATTACGCCATGATTGCCCATCTGGATGATGCCATAGGTGATATTCTTGCAACCCTCGAAAAAAAGGGAGAGATGGAAAACAGTATTATCATCTTTGCCGGAGACAACGGCCTGGCCCTTGGACAGCATGGGCTCTTTGGCAAGCAGAGTGCCTACGAACACAGCACCAGGGTTCCCCTTGTCTTTAAAGGTCCAGGAATCCCCTCCAATGAACAGCGTAATGATCACTGCTACCTCTTTGATATCTTCCCTACTTTAATTGATCTTCTAGGCATTGAACGCCCCGTCTCTGTAGAAGGGAACAGCCTGAAAGATTCCATGCAGAAAAATGACAGAAGCGGCCACAGAGAAGATATGTATTTTGCATATGAGGATAAACTGAGAGCCGTAAAATCGGATGAATATAAACTGGTTGAATATGCAGGATCTGATTTCAGAGAGACCCAGTTGTTTAATCTGGCATCAGACCCATGGGAATTGAATAATCTGGTTAGTCAGAATCCCGAAAAAGTAGAAGAGATGAAAGAGAAGCTATATAAACTTCGTGATGACTGGGATGATCTGAAACACCCTACGGGGAGGGCCTTCTGGGATTTCTACTCAGAAAACTGAGACTTTCCTGTCCCATATATCACTGATATGAATTACAATAAATCTGTCAGTCAGTGAGATCATTTAATATGAGGCAGATTTATGAAAAAGAAAATCATAGTTATCCTGGGCAGTCCCAGAAAGAATGGAAATACAGCAGCCCTTGCTGAAGCACTTGCTAATGCTGCCGTAGAAAACGGAGCTGACGTAGAAACTGTCTACCTCGCCGGTCTCGACATCAGTCCCTGCAGGGGCTGTAACCACTGCCAGAAGGAAACATCTCCCGGGTGCATCATCAAAGATGATATGACCCCGCTCTACAAGAAGCTGGAAGAGTCGGATGCCATTGTCTTCGCAAGCCCTGTGTACTGGTTCAACCTTTCCGCCCAGCTTAAAACCTTCATAGACCGTCTTTATGCCGTGGGTGTCGATGAGAAAAATATCTTCCGGGACAAAAATATGGCAGCGCTCATGTGCTTTGCTGATGATAATCCCTTTGATTCGGGTGCTGTAAATGCATTACGATCCCTTCAGGACATGTTCAACTATCTAGGAGCAGTCAATGCAGGGATGGTATACGGCAGTGCCGCAGATCCGGGGGATATAGAAAAGAATGAGGACGTCATAAAAAAAGCGGCGGCCCTGGGTAAAAAGCTGGCATCCCTTAAATAAACTGAAATGATGAGGCATAAAAGGAATCAAATTATGAATAATAAAATCAATTGGGGTATCCTCGGCTGTGGTGGTATCGCCAATAAGTTTGCATATAGTGCCAAGGCTGTTAATGATGCAGAAGTCATTGCCGCTGCTTCCAGAACAGAAGGAAAAGCCGAAGCCTTTGCAGCGAAACATGGAATTGAAAATGTATATACTGATTACACTTCACTGCTGAATAATAATGATGTTGATGCGGTATATGTTGCCACGACTCATAACTATCATTATGAAAATATAAAAGAGATTCTAGAGGCCGGCAAACATGTGCTCTGTGAAAAACCAATGACAGTTAACGGGGCTGAGATGAGAGCCCTGAAGGCTCTGGCAGCTGAAAAAAAGTTATTTATGATGGAAGGGATGTGGACCAGATTTATACCGGCTATCGTCTATGTCAGAGAACTTCTGGATAGAAAAGTCATCGGGGAGATCAAACAGATCCGGGCCACATTCGGCTTCAAATTCCCTTTTGAACCGGAACATCGTCTTTTTAATCCCGCCCTGGCCGGTGGAGCCATGCTGGATGCGGGAATCTATCCCCTATCCTTTGCCAATATGGTCATGAGAGAGAAACCTGTAGAGATAAAGGCTCTGGCAGAGATTGGTACAACCGGAGTGGATGTGCAATCTACCTATATATTCCGTTACGAATCAGGTGCCCTGGCAATGCTGAACTCTACAGTCAATGCTCCTGTTGTTTCCCGAGCCGAAATTATCGGAACAGAGGGAAGAATAACCCTTCCTGAAAGATTTCATGGAGCCGATGAAGTTTGTCTGGATCTTATAGATTCAGATACTGTCAAAAAAAGATTTGAGTATGATGATAAGGTGGGCTTCCAGTTTGAGATTTCTGCTGCCTCCCAATCTATCAGAGAAGGGAAACTTGAAAATGAGATCATGCCTTTATCCGATACAGTTCAATTGATGGAAACTATTGATGAGATCAAGGATCAGTTAGGTCTGGTGTATGACAATGATAAAAGAAGATAAGCTGCTTCCGCCCAAAGTTGGCAGGACCATTTTTAGGGAGAATTCCTGGAAACCCTGACAGCCTGATTGATCGACAGTTCATCAGGTAGTCGGATACAGGATATGTGTGGACAGGATTTCTTATATAAGATCTTCCAGCTCCCGCCTGCTGGCAAAGGATTTCTGAGTTCCCTGACATGTCGTCGACAGTGCCGCATAGCGGTTGGCGAGACTCATGGCCTTCAGGACATCTCCCGTCTCACAGTAGTAGACAGCAAAACAGCCGATAAAGGCATCACCGGCTCCCGTCGTATCGATGCTTTGAACCTTTATAGCCGGAATAATTTCAGTTTTGTCTTTAGAAAAGAACAGAGATCCCTTTTCACCCAGGGTCACAATAATATTCTGAAATCCCCTGTCACGGAGGCTCCCGGCGGCTTCTTTGACCTGATCGATGCTGTCTGTGTTCATCTTAGTGAGGGTCTGCAGTTCGGTTTCATTGGGAACAAAGAAGGCGACACTTTTAACCTTCTCGGCATCCAGTGCCGGGTCGGCAGGGGCCGGATTCAGTATGACTGGAATATTATTCTTCTCACACAATGCAACAGTGTGGTAAATGGTTTCCAGATTCACCTCCAACTGCATGATGACCATATCACTATCCAGAATGAGATCTCCGGCCCGGTCTATGTCCTCCGGGAGAAGATGGGAGTTTGCCCCCTTGATGATCAATATGCTGTTATGGGAGTCCGGATTGACAAAGATCGGAGCCACGCCGCTGGAGACGCCGGGGACAATTTCGGAGAACTCCGTATTGATTCCGAAGGACTCCAGATTTTTGATGGTATTGGGTCCGAACAGATCATCCCCCACCTTGGTTACCATGCGGACATCTCCCCCCAGAAGGGACGCGGCAACAGCCTGATTGGCCCCCTTGCCGCCGTATCCCAGAGAGAAGTCCGGAGCCGTGATGGTTTCTCCCGTCTGGGGCATTCTTTCGATATAGGAGATGAGGTCGACCATATTACTGCCGACAACGGTTATCTTTGGTTTTTGCATCTTGTTTTTCCCTGTTTTATTTCTTTATTTCTTTATTTCTTTATTTTCCCTGACTTTTTCTGCCGTATACACCTCGGGAGAGCAGGGGGAGGAAAGGACCACTACCCTTGTGATCATTGCTTTCAGGAACTCAAGGAAGGCCGTGTTTAATTTCTCGGCCTTCTGAGATTCCCCCTTCATTTTCAGCAGCTCAATGACGCATTCGGCGGTGCACAGGCCGCCTTCTTTCTGGTTGCGTCTTATGTTGTATTTTGATTTGCTCTGTGATGAAAATGAAAATGTCTTCACCCCATGAAGATAGGGACTCTTATTATAGATCTTGCGGGCCTCCTGCCAGGTTCCATCCAGAATGATAAAGTCATCGATCTCTGAGAGATCCTCAATCCCTTTCTCTTCTGAATCCTTGTACAGAAGAACTGCCCTCCCCCGGGCTATGGAGTCAAGAAGACTCTGGTCGGGATTTTTTCTCCCCCAGAGGATCTGCTCCGCCAGGCCACTCCCCAATGTTTTAACCACAAGGGCAGCGGTATTCGTGGGCCTCTTCAATTCTTTCTGATGGGTCAGCAGATGGATTTTCACAGCTATTATATTAACAGAAAACATTGGGAGTTCCCATAAAGAGGGAAACTTATTTAGGGCTTCAAATTTTAATTGAATGTATCAGAACCCCCGGATCAGGCGGAATTCCTCCACCATGGCCTGGAAGTTCTCGGGGGGAACATAGTCGGCGATCTGATTGCCAGATCCAAAGGCCAGACCTCTCCTGCCCTGAAGGGGTACGACGATATCATGCACATATTTTCTGATATTCTCAGGTGTTTCTCTGCAGATAACATCCATATCAAAACCACCGAAATTACCAATTCTATCTCCGTACTCATCAACCCAGTGTGAAAAGGGAGCAATAGCATCTTCATTGGAATGTTTGGCATCGATACCAGTCTTGTTGATAATGTCATCCATCACATCAAAGATACAGCCGCAGCTATGGAGAAGAAAGGGAATATCCTTTGACTGAACAAGGGCCACAATTCTTTTATACTGAGGAATAATATATTCTCTTATAGTAGCAGGATTAAGGAGGGGTGCACTTTTAAAACCCAGGTCATCTCCAAAGCGGCCGATGGCGAGAATATCGCTGTAGGAGAGAAGAAATCTTTCCCAGATTCTGTATAGAGTGTCTCCTACTTTCATCCATAATTCGGCAAAGAGTTCAGGATCATCAATTTCAAGATAGGCAAGCTCTGTAAAGGGCACAAAATCCTGTATTGTCTCGAACAATCCGTTTCCCACACCCCCAACGATTTTCATTCCCTCCGGCAAAGTCACCTTAATGGCCTCGAAGTAGGGATTGAAACGCTCAAAATAATCATCAATGACCTGATCCCAGGGGAATGCTCTGAAGTCATCCATACTGCGGATGATGGGTCCGGCCTGTCCTGTTAATCCCTTCCCTCCCTGAACCAGTTCGGTGAAGCAGCCCTCGAAGGAGTAGCAGTCATATCCATAATCTATATGAAACTGAGCAATAAGGCTGAACATCTCTTCCAGTTGCCCGGGCTCCCGGCTCTCATACATTTGCTCCAGATCTCTACTGAGAATACTGCCGATCACTTTTAGATTGATGTGGTGCTCGTATAGGGGCAGCCCCTCTGTTATTTCATTTCTGGCAGCCCGGACCAGTCGCCTATAATCAGGTTTAAAATCTTTTAACATGTTCATACTCCTATATCTATTATATTGCTCCATACCCTCTTCATGTTAGATGAATATTGCTCAATAATATGACAGTATTGCTGTTTCCATGATATTGTTCCTTATGATCATTGAAGAATTATCTGGTGTAAAGCATGAAGAAAAGGGTCTGAATTTCAAGAATCCCCTGCAATTTCATCAAAAATTCTATAGTGAAGATTCTTATGTCCGCATGCATTACCACAGCAGTTATGAGATTAATATCTGTGAAAATCTGCAGGGAACTGTCAATATTGAAGGAACCACTCATGATCTGACAGATGTGAAGCTCCTTTTTTTTCCACCTGATGTCATCCATTCTTACAGGATTT
This sequence comes from Oceanispirochaeta sp. M1, assembly GCF_003346715.1. NCBI lineage: Bacteria > Pseudomonadati > Spirochaetota > Spirochaetia > Spirochaetales > Spirochaetaceae > Oceanispirochaeta > Oceanispirochaeta sp. M1. The sequence goes on along the minus strand of NZ_QQPQ01000041.1, from coordinate 6,972 downwards.
TGAAAAATAGCGGAACCATTAAGGTATGGCATATCGGATTGCAGCATCTGGATATGGTACACCATGAAGTCATAGACAGGCTGTTTCGATATGATTCTTATAGAATAAGCGACAACCGGACCCGTATGAACAATGCCCTGGAGCTCCTCTCCCGGATTGATGAAAAAAACGGTCTGTCCAGAACCGCCGGCATTCTGCAGCTCCTTAACCTTTTCTATAATCCAAAACGGAAAAATGAAGAAGAGAAGAAGCTGAATCCATTCCTGCATAGGATTATAGGGTGGACTGAGAGCTCCTTTACCGAACAGATTACCCTCGATGATGCGGCCTCTGCCGTTAACCTGAGCCGCTACCATTTTTCAAGAAAGTTCAAGGCCCATACGGGCTCCAGTTATATGGAATTCCTCATGAATCTGAGACTGGAAAACAGTCTGTACTACCTGAACAGGGGTTTTTCTGTTTCAGAAACAGCCGGGAAATCGGGGTTTTCCGATGTTTCCTATTTCATCAGGAAATTCCGAAGTCTCTACAATCAGACTCCCCTGCAATATCAAAAAAAGATAGAGAAAGAATCTCATATAAATTGAGAAATCGCTTATGAAACCTTCTTTTATTATATTCTTATAGTTAAATATGTTAACAATACAGATCCCTTAAAAGTACCATTTATCACAATTAAGAACAATTAATTTGACATAAACACGTCCACATGCTTTAATATTGTTAATTCAGTTAACAAGTGGTGATTATGAAAGGCAACAATTCTAGAATTAATAAAATCAGAAACAGGGCAGTCATCCTGAAAATGATTCAACAAAATGATCAGATTACTCGCGCTGAAATTGCTAAGAAAACCGGATTAACCCGAGCCGCGATTACAAGCATTGTCAGCACAATGATGAATGATGGATTGGTTACAGAAGTGACCGATCAGACAGATAATAAAAAAACTATTCCACTGACAATAAATAACGTCAAGTTCAGGACAATATCTTTATATCTAGGTCGATTTTCAGTCATTGGAGGCCTTTTTGATATAAGTGGAAATCTGCTCTACAGTGAAGAGCTTTTTCATGGTGAATCAGGGCTTAATAAATATGAAATACTGGATCACTTATTACTGCTCGTAAAAAATATTACCAAGACATGCCAGCTAAATATTGAATCCATACTGGGAATCGGAATTGCCGGTCCAGGTCCTATCAGCCAACAGAATATTGGAATATCTGAAACAGGTGAAACATCAGAACTACCTCCCTATAGGTGGGGAGAATACAACATTAAATCTGTTATGGAACAGAACCTGAATCTACCTGTCTATCTTGAAAACAACTGTAATATAAGTGCTTTGGGTGAACGCTGGTATGGTGCCGGACGCGGATTTGACAATTTTGTCATATATACAGTCGGAATTGGTATCGGAGCCGGGGTTGTGCTTAATGGTGAGATGCAGAGCGGACAGAAAGATGTATTCAGTGAAGTCGGGCATATCACTGTAGATTTAAATGGACCTGAATGCTCCTGTGGAAACAAAGGCTGTCTGGAAATCTATGGAGGTTTCCGGTCATTGGTGGATTCCTATTATAAGGAAATGGGCTATGGACTTAACGAGATAACAGATAATCAATATGTCAGAAATATTGAAAGTATCTTTAAAAAAGCTGATGAGGGAGATTTAATCTGCCAGGAATTGATACGGAAACAGGCGGAGATTCTAAGCATCGGAGCTGTCACACTTGCCAATATGTATTCACCCGAGAGAATTATCATTACTTCTAATGAAATTGGAGATACCGACTATAGCCGAATGATACCTGTTATTCAGAACCTGGTCAGCAAAAGAGCCTTTAAGGTCATAGCAAAAAATGTGGTTGTTATCAAATCCCCACTAGGAAAAGATGTTGACCTTTACGGCGGAGCGGCACTTGTTCTTGAAAACTACCTGGAGAAAGAATCTCCAGGAATATAAAAATGTGTATCACCGTGAAAAACGGATACAAATACAAGGGAGTTTATATGAAAAAAGCTTTATTGATTATGGTTCTTATTACTTGTTCTTTCTCTTTATGGGCAACTGGCCAGCAGGAAAAAGAAGATGACACACTGAAGATTGGCTATGTATTCAGCCTCATGACACACGAATGGTATCAGAATATCTTGCAGGGTGCTCAGGCACGGGCAGATGAATTAGGAATTACTTTGGTAACAGCCGATGCAAACATGGATATCAACCGTCAGATAAGCGCTGCTGAAAACCTGCTTGCTCAGGGAGTTGATGTACTGATTATTACACCGGTTGATGCTAAAGCCATGGCACCCATTGTAAAAATGGCTAATCAGGCAGGAGTTCCCGTTTTATCTGAATCCAATGTTATTGAAGGTGCAGAAACTTTTGTTGGTATAAGCAACTTCGCATCAGCAAAAACTGTTGGTGAATGGTTTGTTGGTTATGCTAAAGACAATAATATTGATCCTAAAGTTCTCATAGTCGGTTTACCTAATTATGAAGACTGTCGTCAGAGAGTCGATGGTTTCAAAGAAGCCTTGGAAGAATCAGGATTGAACTATGAAATCAAGCAGGAAGTTGATGGTGGTGGAGACAAAGAAAAATCTCTAATGGTTTCACAGGATGCCATGACTGCCCATCCGGACATCAATGTTATTTTCGGAATCAATGACAACTCTGCAACAGGTGGAATGGCTGCGTATAAAGAAGCAGGATTGAATGAATCTGAATTAACTGTAATCGGATTTGGTTTTGAAGGTGTAGTCGGACAGACTGCTCTTCTCTCCGGATCACCTTACAAGGCGTCTCTGGCAATGTTCCCCAATTATGTTGGTGTTGGATGTATCGATGCAGCTGTAAAAGCAGCGAAAGGCGAAGCACTCCCCGAACATTACAAGACTCCTACTGTTGCCATAAATATTAATAACTTTGATCAGTTCTATAACAAAGACGGAGAAAAATACGTAATAGACTTCGAAGCCGTTAGAAAACTCGAAGACTAAATAACACAATTCATAAGGGAGGAGCACTTCGCTCCTCCATCTTAACCAAAATTTATATATAAAAAAAGTACATACTGGAGGATTCCATTGTCGAGTTCAACTATTGGCAAATCCCTTATTAATAAAATCAAATCAAGTGAGCAGCAAAGTCTAGTTATAGCTCTGTTTGTACTTGGTGTTGTCATTTCTATAATATCTCCTGTTTTTCTTACTGCCTTTAATCTGACGAATGTCTTACGTCAGTCCTCTCTTGTTGCCATTACCGGAATAGGTATGGCCATAATTATTCTGACAGGAGAAATAGACCTGAGCGTAGGTTCATCGGTTGCAGTCGTTGGAGTCGCATGTGTCTGGGTTCTAAATCATACAGGGAGTATTTTCCTGGCTGTCCTGGCGGGAGTACTTATTGGCGGATTTATCGGTCTTATCAATGGACTTCTTGTAACGAAGGGGCAAATTGCCTCTCTCATTGCAACATTGGGAATGTTGTCTATCCTCAGAGGGATTGCCTTCATTACAACCAAAGCAGTCTCCTTTCAGGTCGAAATAATGGAATTCAGTGAATTAGGCAGCGGGTTTATAGGACCTGTTCCTGTTCCTGTCCTGATAATGATTGTCTTGTTGATTCTGTTCTACTATATCCTGAATCATACAATGTACGGACGCTATATCTATGCTGTCGGTGGAAACAGCAGTGCAGCTCATCTGTCAGGTATCCCCGTTATTCGCATCAAGATTCAAACCTTTGTAATCAGCGGTCTTTTGACCGGATTAACAGGGTGCATATTGGCATCACGCATGTATTCCGGACAACCCAATGCAGGTATAGGTTTTGAATTGGAAGTTGTTTCAGCGGTAATACTTGGTGGATTGAGTCTAAATGGTGGAATAGGGACTCTCACCGGTGCTTTCCTTGGAGTTTTAATTCTGGGAGTTCTTCAGAATGGACTGACTCTTATGAATGTCTCCTCCTTTTATCAGGAAGTAGCCAGAGGGCTTGTATTAATACTGGCAGTTTATCTTGATGGATACAGAAAAAGAAAACTGGAAAAAGATCTTCTGAAGGAAACTGACAAGATCGGAGAATGCAATGACTGATACTAATGCAGGAAATCATCCTCTTGTTTCAATGAGAGATATTCATAAACGGTTTCCTGGAGTGTATGCTCTCAGGGCTGTCAATCTTGAAATTCTACCCGGAACTATTCATGCACTGATGGGTGAGAATGGAGCGGGGAAATCCACATTAATAAAAATAATGTCCGGTGCTTATCCTGTCTATGAGGGAGAATATCTTATTGAAAATAAGCCTGCAGAAGTCTCCCACCCCATGGATGCCATCAAGAAAGGAATAAGCGTTATTTATCAGGAACTGAACCTGGTTCAGGAGATCTCCATTGCAGAGAACATCTATTTTGGAAGATTACCCCATACACAAAGCGGCCGGGTACTCTGGAAGAAACTGAAAGAAGATTCAACTGGTATTCTCAAAAAAATTGGATTGGACGTGGATCCTATGATGAAGGTGGATCGCCTTCCGATTGCCCAGCAGCAGTTGGTAGAAATCGCGAAAGCCATCTCACAAAATGCCAGAGTGATAATTATGGATGAGCCTACATCCGCACTCAGTCCGAAAGAGATTAAAAATTTATTTTCCCTGATAAAAAAACTTCGTAAAGAGGGAGTTGGAATCCTTTATGTTTCTCACAAACTCGATGAAATTTTTGAACTGGCAGATATGGTAACAGTATTGAGGGATGGTTGTCTGATAGGCCGCTACCCCATTGAAGATCTTAGCAACGATAAACTGATTTCCCTGATGGTCGGACGGGAGTTAACAGATCTGTTCCCTAAAACAGAACACTCTGTTGGAAAAATAATGTTGGATGTCAAAGATCTCTCAACTGAAAAGATTCATGATATCAACTTCAATGTGAAAAAAGGTGAAATTGTCGGATTTTCAGGCCTGATGGGTTCAGGTAGAAGCGAACTGGCCAGAGCTCTTATTGGGGCTGATAAAAAGCTGAATGGAACAATCTTAATAAACGAGATGTCTTTTACTTCCAACAGTCCTTCAAAAGCCCGATTTATGGGTTTAGGTCTGATTCCGGAAGATCGTAAACATGACGGCATATTCACAAATATGGATGTCTTGAAGAATATATCCATCGTTTCACTGAAATCTCTCCTTAAGGGTTTTACAATTCATTCACAGATGGAATCAACAAAGGTAGGAGAAATAGTAGAGAAACTATCTGTAAAGACTCCTTCTATCAGTCAGAATATATCAAAGCTCAGCGGTGGGAATCAGCAGAAAGCCATATTAGCCAGATGGCTGATGAATGAAGATCTACGTGTACTCATCATTGATGAGCCTACACGAGGAATTGATGTAGGTGCTAAATCTGAAATTTATGCCTTGATTGATCAACTGGCAAAAGATGGGCTTGCTATCATCATGATGTCATCTGAGTTACCCGAGATATTGGGCATGTGTGACCGTATCTATGTGATGAAGGATGGCCGGATCAACGGTGAATTTGATATTGAAGACGCCAATGAAGAGAAATTACTGGCGAAAGCAATCCACTCTTAAATATTAAGAAAATGGAAGGTAAAAAATTATGACCTCAAGAGAAAGGCTTCTGGCTGCAATAGACCGGAAACCTATAGATAGACTGGCTGTAACAACCCATCATATCCTGCCCTACTTTTTAAAAAAATATATGCCTGGAAAAAAGATCATTGATTTCTTTAATAAATACAACGCTGATGCAATCGATTGGGTATATGATTATAAAGCTCCCGAATCAACAGGATATTACCTGAATCCTGCTCAGAAGTCAGAAATGGAATTTCTTGAAACCAGAATGATCTCATCTGATGATTGGAAGATTGATAAGAAAGTGGTGGAGGAGAAAGAAAACTTCCGTCGAGTGGAATATACAATCCAGACTCCCAGCGGAAATCTCACTACAATTCTTGATTCCAATGAATATACAACATGGGTAGCCGAACCTCTGGTAAAAAAAGAGAGTGATATTGACATTATTGGCAAGCATGTAACCTTTCCTGCCTGTGATGTTGAAGCCGTCAATGCTGCTGCAGAAAACTTTGGAGACAGAGGGATTATCCGAGGTCACATTCCAACCTTTGATCTTTTTGGACAACCTGGATGCTGGCAGGATGCCTGTTGTCTTTTTGGCGTTGAAAAAATGATCATGGCAACATTTGATGATCCGGAATGGGTTCATACTTTTCTGGGAATCCTCAGAGACCGAAAGATACGCTATGTGGAAACACTCAAAGGGGCGGCCTACGACATTCATGAACTTGGTGGAGGAGATGCATCCACCACAATTATCTCACCCCAGATATTCCGGGATTTTGTAGCACCCTATGACAGTGCAATCATAGAGGCTGTGCATAAGGTAGATCAGAAGGTCGTGTATCATACCTGCGGAGGCATGATGCCTATCCTTGAAGATATTGCGGATATGGGCCCTGATGCCATGGAAACCTTCACTCCCATAGGAATGGGGGGGGATACGGATCTGGTGGAAGCAAAAAAAAGAATAGGGAACAGAGTTTGTATGATCGGAGGTTTTGACCAGGGTCTGTTTTTTGATCGTGCTACTCCTTCTGAAACTCGTCAAGCTGTAAGAAATTGTTTTGAACAGGCTGGAAAAGACGGGGGCTTTATATTGGCTCCCTCTGATCATTTCTTTGATGCAAAACCTGCATTACTGGAAGCATTTTTCGATGAATCACTAAAATGTACATACTGATGAATTGATAAGGAGAATAGGATATGTCAATCGATTTAATAAATAACATCACAGCTGTCCAAGATAAAATTGCTTCATAAAAACAGCCCCATTTGACCATCTGAAAAAAACATTGATTCTGCCATTGGTTTTGGCTTATTCAACCATAGCCAGATATCTTTTTTCATGAACAATA